>CAZQHA010000082.1:0-8805 GCA_964592795.1 uncultured Planctomycetaceae bacterium
CAGCTCGATCGCCTGCAGGCGGTCGCGGTCGGCGACGAACGTCTGCCGCACCGCCTTGCGCGCGCCGAGGTTGACCGCGTCGATCTCGCGCGCACCTTCCGTGTTGCCGCCCTCGGCCGTCGAGTCCACCGGCAGCCACGGGGACGCCGTGAGCACGTACTCGATGCCGCACAGCTGGAGCCCCGTTTCGCTCGCGCCGGTCGCCGTGCGCCAGTTGTCGCTCGCGCCGAAGAGCTGCTTGTACAGCGTGTCGAACTCGCGCACCCACAGCGCGTCGTAGTTCGACGCGACGCGCAGCTCGTAGGGCATGTTCGTGTCGGGCGGCAAGCAGCGGTCGCCGAGGATCAAGAGCCGCTTGTCGCCGACGATGCGCACGATCTCCTGCATCAGCGGAGTGCGCGGATAGAACGTGTCGTCCGGGATCGTCGGGTTGTACTCCTTGAGCAGGAATCCCGACGCCGCGAAGACGGCGGCGAGCGACACGGCGCCGCAGGCGTGGCGGACCCACAGCGCGCGTGCGAATGGCATCGCAAGCAACGCGACCACTCCCGCCGCGAATGCCGCGCCCATCCACAGGGAATGGCGAACGACGAACGCTTCGATCGCGGGCAGCGGCGTGAGCGGAGGATGGCCTTGGATCGTCGCATCGAAGAGGTGCCGCGCACCCAGCCACGCGGCGAGCGCCAGGACGACCGCGCTCGAGGCCCCGATCGCGAGCACCGCGCGGCGTGGGCTCGGGAGCACGCGGTCGACCGCCATCGCCGCGCACACGCACAACCCGAAGACGATGACGAGCTGGCTGCGATTCATCGGCATCGCCGACATCACGAGGTTCTGACCCGTGGTTTCGCCCAGGCCCGTGAGGTCGTAGCCGTAGACGATTCCGATCGCCGCGCAGGCGGCGAAGAACCACCACGCGCGGCTGCGCGCCACGAACGCGCCCAGCACCGCGAGCCACAGCACGATCGCGCCGGCGTACGCCGTGTTGACGTCCTCGTAGTTCGGATGGGGCAACTCGTACGCGATGACGTGACGCGCCGACGGGTTGCCGAGGAGATCGGGCACGAAGAGCAGCGGCCAGTTCGCGATCTCGAGCGCCGGTTGCCCCTTCGATCGCGTCGCGAGCACCGTGCTGTTCGCGAGGTACTCGAGGAAGGGGAGCGTCTGCACCGCCGCGAAGCCGGCGGCGAGCAGTCCGACGAGCATCAGCTCGCCCGCGAGCCTCCGAATCGGAGCGCGTGCAGCCGGATCGCCGCGGCTCGCAGCCCACGCGCTCCCCAGCCGCACGGCGATGTACGTCGCGATGACGAGCAGCGAGAAGCAGAACGGCTCGGGGTGTCCGCCGAGGAGTCCGCACGCGAGCACGACGCCGAGGGCGGCGATCCATCGACCGCCGCGCTCACCCGATTCGCGCGCGCGGATCGCGCGCTCGACGCACCACAGTCCGGCCGGCAGCGTGATCGCGACCGCGCTGTGCGGGTACGCGAGGAGGAGCACGTTCGCGCCCGAGAACGTGAACGCGACCGCGCCGAAGATCGACGCGAACTGCCCCAGCGCGATCGCGCGGAGGAACAGGTAGGTGAAGAGCCCCAGGCAGAAGAGCTTCGCGAACGCGACGAGGATCAGCGCCCAGCGGAAGTCGAGCACGTAGAAAGGAAGGCTGAACGGTGCGAAGACGGCCGACTGGTAGTTCGCGAGGTGCGGCGCGCCGGCGCCGTTCCAGTCGTTCCACAGCGGCAGCTCGCCGCGCGCGAACGAATCGCGGTTGAACATGAGCCACGGCTGCATCTGGACGGCCGGGTCCGAGAGCAGCGGGTTCTGCGGACGATTGGGCTCGCGCGTGCGCGTGAGCTCGGTGTCCTGGCTCAGATCCGCGGACGAGTAGTACGAGTCGCCCAGGCGCGACAGCGGGGTGCTGAAGAACGCGAGCAGCAGGACGGCGAGCACGCCGGCAGCCTGGAGCGGCGCGCGAAGCCGCGGACGGACACGATCGGAATCGGCGGTCATGCCGTCAGCGGAGATCCTCGGCGGCGATTCTTCGAAGCGTGCGATCGAGTGTCAACCGAGTGAAAATGAGCGCGCGCCACCGACGTAGGTGCGGCCTTCGTCCCCTTCACCGCGAACTCCCCATGAAGAATCGTCTGTCGATCGCCCTGCTTTCGCTCTGCTTCCAGTCTGCGCCGATCCTGTGCGCCGCGGCCGCTTCGAACGAGCTCACGGCCGAAGCGGTCGGGCAGGAGATCGACGCGCTCTCCGCGAACGCGCTCGCCAAGCCCGGCGGCGTCGGCCTTTCGATCGCGGTCGCGCAGCGCGGGAAGATCCTGCTCGCGAAGGCCTACGGCGTGGCCGATGCGGAGTTCGAGGTGCCGGCGGACGAGGAGACGATGTTCCGCATCGGCTCCGTGACCAAGCAGATGACCGCGGCGCTCGTGATGCGCCTCGTCGAGCAGAAGAAGCTCGCGCTCGACGACGATCTCTCGAGGTACGTGCCCGAATTTCCGCTGCAGGGTCGCAAGGTGACGATCGAGCAGCTGCTCAATCACACGTCGGGCATCAAGAGCTACACCGACGTCGGCGAGGAGTGGGAGAAGCTGTGGCCGAAGGAGCTGACGCACGCCGAGCTGCTCGCGCTCGTCCAGGACGCGCCGTTCGACTTCGAGCCGGGCACGAACTGGCACTACAACAACACCGGCTACTACTTGCTCGGAATGGTGATCGAGAAGGTCACGGGCAAGGGCTACGCCGAAGCCATGCAGGCCGAGCTGTTCACGCCGCTGGGTCTCATTCGGACGCGCTACGACTCCAATCGCGACTTGATCAAGAACCGCGCGCAGGGGTACGGGCTCCACGAAGGCCGGCTGGTGAACGACCTGCTCCTCGGCATGTCGCAGCCGGGAGCGGCGGGCGGCATCCTCTCGACCGCCGGAGACCTCGTGCGCTGGCAGATGGCGCTCACCTCCGGCAAGGTCGTCAAGCCCGAATCGTTCGCGAGGATGACGAAGCCGACCGTGCTTCCGAACGGACACGACACACGCTACGGCTTCGGGCTGCAGATGACCGATTGGGAGGGCCACGCGCGCGTCGAGCACGGCGGCGGCATCTTCGGCTTCAACTCGACGCTGTACTGGTTCCCCAAGGACGACCTGCACATCGCGGTGATCAGCAACGGCGAGCCCGTCTCGTCGGGCAAGCTCGCGGAAGCGATCGCGTACGCCCTGCTGGGCATCGAGCGCGCGGCCGTGAAGGACGATCCGATTCCGGCGAACGTGATCGCGAAGCTCAGCGGCGACTACGTGTTCTCGGGGATCGGCCTGGAAGCCAAGGTGTTCGAGAGCGGCGAGCAGCTGATGGTGCAGGGGAGCGGTCAGTCGGCGTTCCGCGTCCTGTGGCAGGGCGGGCTCGAGTTCCGCGCCGACTTCGACAACGACGTGAAGCTCGTGTTTGCGCCGGACGGCAAGTCGCTCGAGCTCTACCAGGGCGGGCGGAAGGCCGACGGCGTGCGCAAGTAGAACGCGGCAGCGGTCGAATCGAGCCGTCTGGCCTCGAGCGGTGTGCGACCCGCGGTCACGATGCGCTTCCGTCGCCGGCATGCCCCAATCGACGGACCTCGTCGGGCAGCTTCTTCTGCTCCGACTGTAGGCGTCGTTCGAGCTTGCGCACATCTTCCTCGCCCGGCAGCTCCTCCGGTCGAATGCCACGCTTCCCGAGCGCGTTGCGCAGCTCGCGGTTGTTGGCGACGTGATCCGAGGAGATCGCGCCCTCGCTGAGCAGATCCTGCGACTTGACGTTATGCGCGGTCATCTCGTTAGCGAGATCCTTCGTCTTGATGGTGATGGTCGGCAGGAAGTCCGCCAGGGCGCGCGGCTCGGGTACTCCGAGTCGTCGTTTCATGTCGCGAGTGGTCCAACCGCCGAAGAGTGCCGCATCTCCCTTGCTGCGGATGCGTGCGAAGCTGTCAGTATCGCGCAGCCGTTCGAAGATCACACCCGACAGCTCCTTCTCGCCTGCCGCGAGGCGGCGCCGCGCTTCGAGGCGCTCGATCTCCAGCAGCCGCGACTCGATCAGCTCCTGCTTACGTGTCTGCACCGCGAAGTAGGTCTGCGCGAATGCGACGGCCTCCTTGCGCGGATCGCCGTTCATCGCGATGAGGTAGGCGCCGTAGCGGGTCACCGCGACGTCGTCGATGGGACGCCGCGCGCCCGAGCCGAGGTCGACCATTTTGCCGACGTCGGCAAAATGGTCGAAGACCTCATGACCGGCCTGTTCGCAGGCGTTGCGCGCCTTGTCCACGACCTGTTCGAAGTTGCTCCACTTCGCGTAGCCGAGCAGATCCTGGAGCTCGCGCGCGAGCCAGAATTCCGTGTCGCCTTCTCGGTGTGCGATGTCCTCGAAGGAGCGGAACAAGTGGGTGATCAGCTCACGGTGTAGGTTCATTGCTCTCGCACGGGGCTCGTTGTCGTTGGGTGCACCTTGATTCGACGGACCGCAGCTCGTGTTCGTCGGTTGCAGCGAAGTCGAGGATTCAGCTCACGCCTACACGGGCCGCGACTCGCCGGGCGGAAGCTGCCGAGTCAGGGCGCGCTCGTAGCCTGCCGTGGGCGACACGCGGGCGCCTGCTCCAGCGTCTGAGAAACTGAGTGACAGCCATACGGCTCTCGTTATCGTCGTGCGGGCGCGCTCCGCCCTGGCGTCGATCAGATCAGGTGGATGCGATCACCACGCCCTGAAACCGGTACGCTCAGCTCGATCCCAGAGGGAAACGCTTCGATGCTTGGACCCGCCCTGTTGTTGCTCTTCATGCCGGCGTTCGCCCCGGCTACGTCGATCGAAGGACCGTTCGTCGAGCTGTCGGTCGAGGCCGCCGTGGCGGAAGCGAAGCGCACCGACAAGCTCGTGATGATCGACTTCTTCACGACGTGGTGCGGGCCGTGCAAGCGCCTCGATCGGATCACGTGGAAGGATCCCGCGGTCGTCGAGTGGCTCGGCAAGCACGCCGTGGCGATGAAGATCGACGCCGAGAAGGACGTCGAGCTCGCGAAGCGCTTCAAGATCGTCGCGTACCCGACGATGGTGTTCATCAACGGTGCGGGGAAGGAAGTCAATCGGATCCGAGGGTTCGTGGACGGCCCGACGTTCCTCAAGGCGGTCGGGGCCGCGGGCAAGGACGGCCTCGAGCGCGCCAAGGAACAGCTCGTCGGGAACGAGCGCGATCCGATGGCGCGCGGCAATTACGCGGACGAGCTCGTGGAACGCGAGAAGTACGCCGAGGCGCTCGTGGAGTATCTCTGGTGTTGGGACGAGGGCGCGAAAGCGTCCCCATCCTATTCAGGAGTGCGGCGATCGTTCTTGCTGATGGACTTGAAGCAGCTCGGCAAGCTGCACGCGCCCGCGCTGCAAGCGATGCGCGATCGCCGGGACGCCGCGGAAGCGCGGTTGAAGAGTGACCCCGCGTCGTACGACGACGCCGCCGACGCATGCGCGCTCAATCGGGAGTTGTCGGACGGTGATCGCAGCGTGGCGCTCTACGACGACATCCGGAAGCACGGGCGCGTTTCGGAGTCGGTGCGGCGAGCCTTCGCATGGGACGTCTTGGAGATCCTGGCGCGGGGCCGTCGCTACGCGGACGTCGTCGACATCGTCGACGACCCCGTCGGGTACGTGGACGAGCAGATCGCGCTCGCGGTGCAGATCGAAGGTTTCGAAGCGAGATCGAATCTCGACGCCCGGGAGCGAGCCGAATCGCGTTCCGTGATGCGAGGCATTCGGGTCGACAAGCTGATGCCCGTGTTCGAAGCTCTCGTCGGAGTCGATCGCGCCGAGGAAGCCGAGCGAACGGCGGACAAGCTCATCGAGTTCGCCGGGACCGACAAGACCTACGCGGAGCTCGTCGACGCGGCCGCACGTGCGAAGAACGTCGAGCTCGCGCGCTCGCTCGCCGAAAAGGGATTCGCGGCCTTGCCCCAGTCGTCGCAAGGTCGATTGCGCACAGCGTTCTACCGGCTGCAGGAGAAGAAGTAGCTCCCTATGAAGTGCATCGGGTTCGTGGTCCTCCTCCTCGTCATGACGGCGTGCCAACCTGCGTCGTCGCACGCGGTCGAGAAGCCGTTCGTCGAGATGACGTTCGACGCCGCCCTCGCGGAAGCGAAGCGCGCCGACAAGGTCGTGATGGTCGACTTCTTCACGACGTGGTGTCCGCCGTGCAAGCAGCTCGATCGCGTTACGTGGAAGGATCCCGAGGTGATCGAGTGGCTCGGACAGAACTCCGTGGCGCTCAAGGTCGACGCCGAGAAGGACGTCGAGCTCGCGAAGCGCTTCCAGGTCAACGCCTACCCGACGCTGGTGTTCGTCGACGGCGCCGGGAAGGAGGTCGAGCGTCTGCTCGGGTTCTACGACGGCCCGGCGTTCCTCGCGAAAGCTCGCGGCGTGCGCGAGCGCGCGGATCGCAAGGCGTCGATCGACAAGGTTTTGGAGAAGCAGTGATGCTCGCGACAGTCCTTTGTTTCTTCCTCTCGGTCCTTGCCTCTGAGCAGAACCCGACGGAGCGGCATCGCGCCGGCGCGGAGCACGAGCGTGCAGGTCGATATGCGGAAGCCCTGGTGGAGTACTTGTGGTGTTGGGATGAGGGGGCGAAGACGCCCGAGTACGGCGACGTCCGCCGCAAGTTCCTACCGGCGAACATGGCGCGTCTCGGCAAGCGCTACCCCCCGGCGCTCGAGGCCATGAGGGATCGCCGCGACAAGGCCGAGAGCCGGATCAAGGCCGGAGCGAGCTCGAGCGACGAGCTCGCGGACGTGTGCGCGCTCAATGAGAAGCTCGAGGGGCCTGCGCGGAACGTGCGGCTCTTCGACGAGCTCCGCACGGACGGAGCCGCTCCCGAGTGGTCTCGACCGGTCTTCGCGATGTATCTCCTCGAGCCGCTCGCGGCTGCCCGCAGGTATCCGGACATCCTGTCGATCGTCGGAGACCCCGTTCGGTACGCCGTGGATCAGATCGGCGCCGGGAGCAAATCGACCGAGTGGTATGAGGACGAAGAGACACCAGCGCGCGCCAAGGCGTCGATCGACTCCATCAAGAAGAACCGCGTGCGCAAGCTGATCCCGGTCTTCGAAGCCTCCGTCGGCAGCGAGCGACCGAGCGACGCTCGGAAGGTGGCTCAGGCGCTGCTCGAGTTCGCCGCGATCGAAGACTCGTACCTGGCGCTCGTGGAGGCGTCCTCTCGCGCGGGAGACGTCGACCTCGCGCGGTCCTTCGCCGAGAAAGGGCTCGCGACGCTTCCTGAAGCGTCGCAACGGAGATTGCGCGCCGCGTTCGAGAAGCTGCCGGAGCGCAAGTGATGCGCGCGCTCGTCGCGGCGCTGCTCCTCGCCGCGTGTGCGACTTCCAGGGGCTCCGAGCCGAGCCGCTTCGAGCTCGTCGTGCTCGGCACCGCGCAGGACGGCGGCCGACCGCACCTGGGTTGCGAGGCGGAGTGCTGCGCGTCGGCGCGCGCCGCCGGACACGTCGACTACCCCGCGTGTCTTGGCATCCACGACCGCGAGAGCGGCGCGCTCGTCCTCATCGAAGCGACGCCCGCGATCGAGCCGCAGATCGCAGCGCTCCATCGTGAGCTCGGCATCACCGGCCGCGGACGACGTCCGGTCGATGCGGTGCTCGTCACGCACGCGCACGTCGGTCACTACCTCGGGCTCGCGCACTTCGGCCGCGAGGTCGCGTCGACGACCGCGCTGCCCGTCTTCGTCACGCCGCGCTGCGCCGCGTATCTGCGCGCGAACGGACCGTGGTCTCAGCTCGCGGACCTGAAGCAGATCGAGCTGCGCGAGATCGCGATCGGCGCCGCGTTCGAGCCGATGCCCGGCGTCTCGGTCGAGGCGATCCCCGTGCCGCACCGCGACGAGTTCTCGGATACGGTCGCGTTTCGAGTGCGCGGGCCGAGGCGCTGTGTGCTCTTCGTGCCCGACGTCGACGGCTGGGACCGACATCCGGAGCTGCTCGCGCGACTCTTCGATGGCGTCGACGTCGCATACCTCGACGGCACGTTCTACGATGGCCGCGAGCTTCCGGGGCGCAACCTGCGCGAGATCCCGCACCCGTTCGTCACGGACTCGATGGAGCGACTGTCGGCGCGCGCGTCCGCCGATCCCGGCTGCATCCGCTTCATCCACCTGAACCACTCGAACCCGCTGTGGCTCGATGCGCGGCTCGTCCGCGAGCTCGAAGCGCGCGGCTTCGCGGTGGCGAAGGCCGGGGAGCGCGTCGAGCTCTAGATCACGCGCCGCCGATCTCGCCGCGGAACCGCCGCGCGAGCTCGGCGACGTGCTTCGGGCGCGTGCCGCAGCAGCTGCCGATCAACGTCGCGCCCGCGTTGACCCAAGCCTCGGCGAAATCGGCGTAGCGGTCGGCCCCTTGCGGCGCGCTCTTCCAGCCGATCTCGTCGTCGGGTGAACCGGCGTTCGCGTACGCACCGAACGGCACGCCGGCGTCCGACAACCGCTCGACAAACGGGAGCATCCTCGGCGCGCTGACGCAGTTCACGAGCACCGCGCTCGCGCCGCGCTTCACCGCTTCGCGCGCGCCGCGCTCGATCTCCTTCGGCGTGAGCAAGTTGCCTTCCGGGCCGGCGGTGAACGACACCCAGGTTTCGAGACCCGTCGCCACGGCTTCCTCGACCGCGACGAGCGCCTCGCCGACGTGCGGGAACGTCTCGCACAGGATCAAGTCGCAGCCGGCGCTCGCGAGCACGCGCGCGAGCTCCTCGTGCTCCGGCCGCGGATCGGCGGGTGACAAATCGGGCCGGTAGCAGTCCTCG
>CAZQHA010000082.1:8815-12738 GCA_964592795.1 uncultured Planctomycetaceae bacterium
GGCGCCAGGCTGCCGGCGACCTTGTGCGCGCGCGGCACGGCCTCGCGGCACAGCTCGACCGCGCGCCGCGTCAGCTCGTCCCACGTCGACGGGAAGCTGCGGCGTTTCGTGCGGAACGTGTTCGCCGTGTGCACGCGCGCTCCCGCGGCGGCGTAGTCGCGATGGATCGCGGCCACGACGTCGGGCGCTTCGATCAGGGCGTGCGCGCTCCAACCGGGGAGCGGCGTCGCGACCCCGCGCGTCAGGAGCTCCGTGCCCGACGGGCCGTCGAGAATCGTGATCGCCATGGAGAGAGTGTCGTCGATTCGGCGCTTCGCGTACGCTTCCCGCCCCACGTCGCTTGCGCAGGACTCCGATGAACGCACGCCGCCTCGCCTTACCGATCCTACTGATTCCGCTGGCCTGCTTCGCGTCGCCGCCGCCGCACGGAGACGTCGTCGACGACGACGTGCCGCGGGAGCTTCCGTGGGCGGCGCCCGCGATCGAGCGCGCCGTCAGCGTCCGCGACGGCCGCACGGGAGCCGTCGTCACGTTCGAGGACCTCCTCGACGAGCTCGAGGACGCCGACGCCGTGTTCCTGGGCGAGACGCACACCGACGAGACGACGCACCGCGTAGAGCTCGCGGTCTACGAGGGACTTCTCGAGCGCCGTTCCGGCCGCGTCGTGCTCGCGATGGAGATGTTCGAGCGCGACGTGCAGCCCGCGCTCGACGCGTACCTCGCCGGCAAATCGAGCGAAGCGGAGTTCCTCGCCGCGGCACGGCCGTGGAAGAACTACGCGACCGGCTATCGACCCCTGATCGAGCTCGCGCGCGCGCGGGGCGCGCCGGTCGTCGCGTCGAACTTCCCGACGCCGCTGCGGCGCAAGATGGCGCAGGAAGGCGACGCCGTGCTGAAAGGCCTCGAAGGCCCGGCGCGCGCGCAGGCGCCGCGCGAGTTCTTCCCGAACACGCCCGAGTACTGGCGCCGCGTCGACAACGCGACGCGCGGTCACGCGGCGAACATGCCCGCGAGCCCCGCTGAGACGGACGAGCAGCGCCTCTACTCGACGCAGTCCTTGTGGGACAACTCGATGGGGGAGTCGTGCGCGCTGGCGCTCGACGCGCACCCCAAGCACGCGGTGCTCCACGTCAACGGCGGCTTCCACACGGAGTACTGGGACGGGACCGCGCGGCAGTTCGCGCTCCGCAAGCCCGACGCGAAGCTGCTCACGGTCGCGATCGTGCCGACGTCGAACCCCGCCGTCGCCGACGTCGGCGGCAAGCCCGTCGCGGACTACGTCGTGTTCGCGGAAACACGCGCGACCGACTTGAACGACGGGACGTACTCCGTCTCGGTCCATCGTCCGATCGAGTACCGGTTGCACCTGCCGGCGAAAACCCAGGAGCAGGGCCTGCTGCCGATGCTCGTCTGGTTCGCCGACGACGGCGAGGCCGCGTCGGACAGCCTGGCCCTCCTGCGCAAGTGGCTTGGCGACGAAGCGGCGATCGCCGTCGTCGAGCCGCCGTACCGCGAGACTGAGGAGGATCTCGCCCTGGGCGGGCGCTGGTTCTGGCCCGATTCCTTCTCCCAGGACGTCGGAGCGATCGTGAACGCGGCCGAGGAAGTGTGGGCGTTCGCGCTGCGCCACCACCCGGTCGACCCCGGACGCGTCGCGTTCGGCGGCGAGGGCACGGGCGCGACGATCGCGTCGGCGGTCGCGCTGCTCGCGGATAGCGCGAGCTCGAAGACCGTCGCGTTCTCGCCACGCAAGTTCGCGAAGCTCAAGGACATCCCGCTGCCGCTGCCCGAGCTGCGCGGCGATGCGCGTGCGCCCGCGAAAGCGCTGCACGTCGTCGCTTTGCCGGCGGACGAGGCGTGGTGGTCCGGCGAGCTCGCCGAGTACCGCGGCGTGGGTCTCGAGAGCACGCTCACCGTCGCGACGGACGATCCGTGGCTGCGTGAAGGCGAGCGCGAATCCGCGCTGCGCGCCGCGCTCGGGCTCGAGCCGTCGGCGCACGCGGCCGAGGGTCGAGCGCGCCACATCGTCGCGGACACGCCGCGCGCCAGATCGTGGGCGCGACTCTTGGCCGCGGACGAGCGCGCGAAGCACGGCACGCTCGTCGCCGTGCTGGACGAGGCGCCCGCCGGTCAGATCGATTCGGAGCTCATCGAGACCGACGTCGAGCCGCAGGATCTCGCGTCGGGCGAGAAGGTGCCGCGCTGTCCCGGTCCGTTCGGAGGAACGACGGTGCTCGTCGTGCACGCGGCTTCCTCGCCGGAGGAGCTCGCGGCGTGGGTCGCGCTCGAGGAGAACGACCCGCTCGCGAAGAGGAGCCCGTTCATGCGCCTGCGGATCGCGTCGGACGGGGGCGAGCGGTCGTTGCCGAACGTCCTGTCGAAGCTGTCGAGCCAGGGTCGCAAGAACGTGCTGATCGTGCCCGCGACGTTCTGCGCGGACGGCGAGACGATGCGCGCACTACGTCGCAGCGCGCGCGAGTTCGACGACCAGATGACGCTGCACTGGCGCCCCGGGCTCGGCGGCGCGGCGGACTAGGACTTCAGCGCGCGTCCGCGCGGCTCGTAATTCCGCGCCGGCGGTACGCCGCCCTCAAGCTCGGGCCGAAACACGTCCACCTGGATGACGTCGTCGCGCGCTTGCGCGGCTTCCATCACCTGCTTGCGCTCGAGGTCGCTCAAGACCTTCTTCTCCACCGCGGCGTCGAGGAGCGAGAGCTCGCTGCCCCGCGGCAGCGTCTTCGCCTTGATCGCGTCGCGCAGCTTCTTGCGCGCGGGCTCGGCGGCGACGGTGAGCGCGAGCGCGCGCTCGAGCTGGCCCAGCCCGACCTCGGTGTGCGGCGGCACGTACATGTTGCGCGTCAATGACTCGCGCGCCGCGCCGCCGTCGAGCAGCGCCCGCGCCGCGGCCCCGACCAGGCGATCGCTCGGCGGACGGTGCGTGCGTCCGAGCGGGAACATCTGCAGCCGGAGGAGCGCCGCGACGGGCCGGCTCGGCAGGTTGTCGAGCACTCCCGCGACCGCTTCCTGGACTTGGTAGAGCGCTTCGGCGCAGGCCCAGCGCACGAACGGCAGATCCTGCTTGGGCTGCCCGTCGGCGACGAAGCGCTTCACGCACGACGAGCCGATGTACATCCACGCCAGCGCGTCGGCCAAGCGTCCGGACAGGAGCTCCTTGCGCTTCAGCGTTCCGCCGAGCGTGCCCATCGCCGCGTCGGCGAGCAGCGCGTAGCACGCGCTCCAGCGCGTCAGGTGCTTGAGCACGCGGCCGGGCTCGCCGCCGATCGGGCTCGCGGCGAATGCGCCCGACGTCAGCGACAGGACCGACGCGCGCACCGCGTTCTGCGCGATGAAATTGACGTGACCGAAGAAGGCCTCGTCGAACTTCTCGAGGTCGCGCGCCTGCGCGGCTTCCATCTCCTTGAGCGCGAACGGATGGCAGCGGATCGCGCCCTGCCCGAAGATGATCATCGTGCGCGTCAGGATGTTCGCGCCTTCGACGGTGATGCCGATCGGGACGCCCTGGTACGTGTGCGCGAGCGTGTTGCGCGGGCCCTTGCTGATCCCGGCGCCGCCCTGCACGTCCATCGCGTCGTTGATCACGCGCCGCGCGGCCTCGGTCGAGTAGGCCTTCGCGATCGCGGAGATCACCGCCGGCTTCTCACCCGCGTCCACCGCGCCGGCCGTGAGCCAGCGCATCGCGTTCATCCAGTACGTCGTGCCGCCGATGCGCGCGAGCGGCGCCTCGACCCCTTCGAACTTGCCGATCGCGAGGTTGAACTGCTCGCGCAGCGACGCGTACGCGCTGACGACGCGCACGGCGAGCTCCGAGCCGCCGAGCGAGCTCGCCGGCAGCGAGATCGCGCGTCCGGCCGACAGGCACTCCATCAGCATGCGCCAGCCCTGGCCGGCCATCTTCGGGCCGC
>CAZQHA010000083.1:0-12654 GCA_964592795.1 uncultured Planctomycetaceae bacterium
GCGCGAGCGTCACCAGGCGCAGCCGGTCGTACACCCTTCCCGCGACGCGCGGCCGTCCTCCACGACCACGTCGCGTACCTCTCCGTAGCGCCGATCCCGCGTGCCCGCGCTGATGTCGTAACGGCCCGGCTCGAGCGCTTCGATCTCGTACCCGTCGAACCACATCGGGTTCAGCTCCGTCCATTCGCGTGTTCCCGAATCCCGGCGCGCGAGCGCGAGCTTCGCGTCGCACTCGGCGCCGGATTCCGAGTCGATCACTCGGACGTGGAGCGAGCCGCCGGCGTGCAATCGAAGCTCGAGCCGCGAATCCCCCGCATCCGCGAACATGCGCGTCGGCGAGCCGCTCGAGCTGAGCTCGTACCTCCCGGCGATGAGCGGCTCGAGTCGAAACGTCCCGTCGGGAGCCGACATCGCGCTCACGCTCCAACGGTTGCGCACTTCGCGCGCCACGACTTCCGTCGAGGCCGCGGGTTCGTCGCGCAAGAACACGCGGCCGGCGATCGAGAGCCGGCGGTAGACCTTCATCGAGACCGCGTGGGAGCGCTGCGTGTCGTCCAGCCGGAACGTGACGGGCTCCCCCGCGATCCGTTGCGACTCGGCATCCACCGTTGCGTAGCCGATCGCGAGCGTCCATGCCCCGGGCGCGACGCCCTCGAAGGTGAACCTGCCGTCCATGTCGGACGTGGTGGACGCGGATCGTTCGCGGCACAGCTCCGCGCCGACCTGCTCGATCGGCCGGCGGAGCATGACGTTCGCGTTCGCGACCGGCCGATCGCCGTCGTCCGTCAGGACTCCGTCGATTCGACATCCCGAACCGACGACCCGCTCGAGCGATCGGTCTTCGCCCGGCGCGAACGTGGTCAGGAGGTCCTCGAGAGCGCTCGAGCTCCCCTCGACCGACACCGATACGAGGATCGGCACGCCGACCGAGAGCTCCGTGAACCGGGCGACTCCGTCCGCGTCGGTCGTCCCGCTCAGCTCGATGCCGGGCGGGTTGCTCCAGGCGTCGGGATCGACGTCGCGCATGCCGAAGACCGCGCT
Organism: uncultured Planctomycetaceae bacterium; assembly: GCA_964592795.1. Taxonomy (GTDB): domain Bacteria; phylum Planctomycetota; class UBA1135; order UBA1135; genus JANLUN01. The sequence goes on from CAZQHA010000083.1 coordinate 1,042, forward strand.
GAGCCGCAGACGCGCGCCGGGGATCGCCCGTCCGGAACCGTCGCGCACGACGATCGTCACGCTCGCGGCGATCTCGAGGCACACGGTCTGCGGATCCGAACGCGAGCTCATCCGCGATTCGACTCTCGCGCCGACCGGCGCCATGCCTGGCGCGCGCACGCGCAGGAAGAGATCGCTTTCCGCGGGCAGCGCGAGCTCGCAGCGGCCTTCGACGTCGGTCGTCGACTCGCGGATGACTTGCTCGAACGGAAACACCCGACACGCCTGCACGAGCGCATCCCGGATCGGAGCACCCGTGCCGCACGCGGCGACGCGCACGAAGACGCGCTCGTCGTCGCCCGGATGGACGAGAAGGCGGAACTCGCGCCGCTCTCCGGGCAGCAGCGGGGCCGTCTGATCCAGGGCCAGGCCGGACGCCGGCGCGCGCTCTTCCGCGGCGAGCAAGATCCGGACGCCGCTCGGGACCTCGAGCTCGGTACGACCGCTCGAGTCCGTGGGATCGCTCGACGCGATCGGCTCGAATCCGCCTTCGCGAGCGTGAGCGGTGACCGCGATTCCGGCGAGCGGCCGCCCGTCGGTGCTCGCGATTACGGTGACGACGAGCGTGGCGCTCGCACCTCGAATCGCGTCCCGCCGGCCGGGAACGTCGGGGGGAATCACTCGGCCTGGCGTCGGCGGCACGGGCGTCGAGACCTCGGTCGGATCCTCGAGCTCTGCCGGAAACTTGGCGCGGTCCGCGCGCACGTTCGCTTCCCGCCTCCGAGTTGGCGCATCCGCGTCGCGCGTCACGAGGAAGGCGAGCGTGGCGACGAGCGCGAACGCGACGACGAACAACACACCGAGGGTTCGCTCACGCACGAGTCACCTAGCTCGCCGACGCGGCCGCGGCGGACCTCACGTCCGGAAGTTCAGGCTCTTCCGCCGCGTCAGCGCGTAGAAGCCGTAGTGCGACAGCGTCACGCCCTTGCCGCTGTCCTTGGCGCCGGTCCACGCGAGCGACGGCTCGAGGAAGTCGCAGCGGTTCTGGAAGACGGTTCCGACCTTCAGATCGCGCGCCATCCGCTCCGCTCGCGTGCGGTCGCGCGTCCAGATCGACGCCGTCAAGCCGAACCGGCTGTCGTTCATCTTCTCGAGCGCTTCTGCGTCGCTCTCGACACGCGCGACGGGGAGCAGCGGGCCGAAGCTCTCCTCCTGCATCGCGAGCGCGTCGTTCGGACAATCCGCGATCAAGGTCGGCTCGAAGTACCAGCCGCTCGCGCCCGCGAGCCGCTTGCCGCCGCAGAGCACGCGCGCGCCACGGCGTGTCGCGTCGGAGACTTGTCGCGCGAGCACGTCCAGCGCTTCCCGCCGCGCGAGCGGTCCCATCGACGTCGCTTCGTCGAGCGGGTCGCCGAGCGTGTACTCGGAGAGGAGCGACTGCGCGCGTCGCAGGAATTCGTCGTAGTGCCGCGCGTGCACGTACGCGCGCTCGACCGCGCAGCACGACTGTCCCGCGTTGTAGCACGCGCCGTCGACGATGTTCGCGATCGCGAACTCGAGGTCCGCGTCCTCGGCGACGTACGCGGGATCCTTGCCGCCGAGCTCGAGGCCGACGTCGATGAATCGATCCGCGGCCGCGCGGACGACCTTGTGCCCCGTCGCCACCGACCCGGTGAAGCACACGTGGTCGACGCGCGGGTCGGCGACGAGCTTCTCGGCGCGCTCGTTCTCGACCACGAGGTTCGCGACGAGCCCCGGCACGCTCAACGCCTCGAACGCGCGCTCGAAGTGCTGCCCGCACAGCGGAGTGATCGGGCTGTGCTTGAGGAGTACCGCGTTGCCCGCGACCAGCGCGGGAACGATCACGTTGATCGGGATGAGCCAGGGATAGTTCCACGCGGCGATCGCGAGCACGACGCCGAGCGGCTCGTGCTCGATCACGAGGGAGAGCCCGGGCTTCTGCGGCTGGACCTCCGGCGCGAGCGTCCGCGGCGCGATCGACAGCATGTACTCCGCGCGCGCGAGCATCGTTTGGACTTCTTGGCGGGCCTGCTTGAGCGGCTTGCCCATCTGGAGGCTCGTGTCGCGCGCGATCTCCTCGGCGTGCGCCGTGAAGTAGCCGAGCGCCACCGACACCTCGCGGATGCGCTGATCGATCGGCAGCGCGCGCCAGCGCTCCTGTGCGCGCCGCGCGCGCTCGATCTTGCGCTCGAGCGACGCTTCCGAATCGAAGTTGACTTCGCGCAGGACGTCGCCCGTCGCGGGATTGAAGAGTTGCAGCGGCAAGGTCGGCTCCGGTGGATGGACGCGACAGTCTCCCTCCGCGGCGCCTCGAGTTCCACGGGGGTACTCCCTGAGCCCGACCGAGCTGCCCACTTCGGCGGATCCGCGGATCGCTCGCTCGGGGATACCGTGCGCATGGAGGCTCGACATGCAGAACTGCCTACTCCTCGCTCTGGCGGTGCTCGCGACTCCGCCCGACCAACCCAAGCTCGGGCACAGCGCGCCGTTCCTCGGACACACCCTGGAATTCCACGTCCGCGATGCTCCGGCATCGCAGCCGGTCGCGCTGCTCTACAGTCCGAACGCCGGACACAGCACCACCCCGTTCGGCGTGATGGAGATCGAGCGCGTCACCGCGCAGCAGGTCGCGACCGGCGTGACCGACGCGAGCGGCGAGGCGACGCTCTCGATCTCGATCCCCGCGGATCCGGCGCTCGCGGAGAACGAAGCTCACTACCAGGCGATGATCACGGACCCGTCCCTGCCGGCGGGCGCCGTGCTCTCGAAGGCCGTGCACCTGCGGCTGCTCGGATCGCGCGTGTACGCGGAGTACGCGCAGAACCTGTGCGGCACCGGCCGCCGCGGGATCATGATCCTCGACGCGATCCACGACCGGAACTCGGTCGAGGTCGATCTGGGGACCCAATCCGGCTGCCCGAACTGGTTGGCGGCGATGGTCTTCTCGCCCGACATGGCGCGCGGTGTCGTGAGCACCGCGACCGGTTTGGTGTTCTTCGATCCGTTCTTCGGCGGCGTGATCGACGCCATCCAGATCCCGAACAGGACCGGCGAGATGCTGGTCGATGCGTCGGGCGAGCACATGCTCGTGATGGAGAGCGGTGACTTTTCCGGAGCGATGACGTTCATCCACTCGGTGGACTTCGACACCGGGCGCGTCGTCCACAGCTTCGGCCTTCCGATCGTCGCCGGGAGCTGGTGCACGAACGACGCGCGCACCGAGGCGTTCATCGTCGAGAAGTCGAGCGCCCAGGTCGACGCCGCCGTCCGCCGCGTGGATCTCGTGACTTGGACCGACTTGGGCTCGGTGCCGATCGGCGCGGTCTCGCCGACGTCGCAACGGGTGATGGCGATGGAGTGGGCGAACTCATGGCTGTTCGTGGCGTCGCGCACGGCCTTCGACCAAAGCGCTTTCACTCGCATCGACTACTCCGGTCCGACTCCGGTCGCGACCGTGCAAAGTGACTCGGTGGAGTACCTCCGCCTGGCCGCGGTCCCCGCGGCGGATCGCGTGCTGATCACCGGACGGGACACCACCAGCAGCGCGCTCGCGCAAGGAGCCTTCCGGTCGACGACGCTGTCCGCTCCAGGTCCGCTCGTGAGCATCCCGGTCACTCCGTCGGGACTCCAAGACGAGATCGGTTGGTGGCTCGCGGTCGACGGCGCGAGCGTGTGGGTGCTCGACATGAGCGGCGATCAGTGCGTGTTCATGTCGCAGTGCGAGGGCGGCCAACTGCTCCGTGCCGACATGACGACCGGAGCTTGGTCGTCGATACGCTGGTGGCGTGAGCCGAACCAAGTCGCTGTCATGAACGACGCATTCGTCCACAAGGTCTGCGTGGCGACGTCGCGCTTCTTTGTGATCCCCGGTTACTGGTGGGACCTACCCGAAGTGACCATGATCGGCGCCTCGGGACAGAGCTCGACCGACGTGAGGCAGCGCTACTCGACGTATGCGCTCAAAGCGGTCCCAGTGCCCTGATCCGCAGTGGTCGCGGCGGCACGGCAAATCCCCCGAGATCGGACGAGCGCACTCCTCCTGCGGGCCGCCAGCCCTGCGAGATCGACCATCACGGAGTCGCCGGCCCGCCTGCGCGCCGCCGCGCTCGGCATCACCACCACTGCGCGATCGCGACCAGGCGGCCCTACGCCCCTTTGCCACCGGCGTGTGCGCACTCTGCCGTCCAGTCGGCCGCGGTGTCGGAGGATACGTTGCCGCTTCGGAGGACAAGGTCATGCTCACGAAGCTCTTCTGCGTCACATTCCTCGGGATCGCGGGCAGCGCGAGCGCCGCATCCCAACCCACGCTCGAGCACAGCGCGCCGTTCCTCGGGCACACGCTGAAGATCGAAGTCGACGCCGCGCCGCCATCGCAGGCAGTCGTCCTGCTCTACAGTCCGCGCGCGGGCCACACGCCCACGCCCTTCGGACTGTTCGAGCTCCAACGGACGACTTCGCAGCGCATCGCCCTCGGAACCACGGACGCTCTGGGCCACGCGACGTTCTCGATCCCGATCCCGGCCAACGCTGCGATCGCGGAGAAGGAGGCGCACTTCCAAGCGCTCGTCGACGATCCGACGGCGACCGAAGGCAAGGTGTTCTCGGAGGGCGTGCACGTCCGACTGCTCGGCACGCGCATGTACACCGGCCTCGAAGGATCCCAGATCGACATCGTCTCGGCGATCCGAGAAGAGTCGGTCCGGCGCATCACGATCGACGCGACGCTGGCCACGAACTGGAGCGCGGGGAACGCGGTCTTCCGGAGCAACCAGTCCGTCGGCGCCGTGATGAGCTCCGGCTTCGCGCTCATCCGCTTCGATCCGTTCTTCGGAGCGCTGCTCGGACCGGTGCAATTCGGTCCGTGCTCGACGACGCTGCTCACCGACGTCGATGAGAAGCGCGTCTTCGTGCTCGAGAACGTGGGTCGGATCACGGCCGTCGATCTGGCGAGCGGGGCGATCCTCGGTCAACTCATGCTTCCCAATCCGTCGAGCGGTGTGTGGTGCTCGAACTCACGTCGGACCGAGGCGTACGTGGGCGAATACGCCGGCCCGCAACTCACTCCGGCGCTGCGCCGCATCGATCTCAGCTCGTTGAGTGATCTGGGAGCCTTCCCCGTGGCGGGCGGCGATCCGCAGCAGTCGATCGCGTGCATCGTGTTCGCGAGCAAGACGGTCTTCGTCACGTCGCGGCAGCCTCCCGTGTTCCAAGTGAGTGGGTCACGCGGCGCGTTGACGCGCATCGATCTCTCGACGTCCGTCGTGACGACCCAGTTCGTCGAAGGCGTGGAGTTCGAGAAGGCGTTGCCGGTGCCGTCCGTGGACAAACTCGCGATGGTGGCGAACCACACCCAGCAGTCCGGCCCTCCGAATCTCACCTACTACTTGGCCCCGCTCTCTCACTCCGCGCCCCTCGTGGACGCCGGCAGCGTTCACGAGCCCGGCCACGGCAGCTTCATGTTCTCCGCAAACGACACGGAAGCTCGAGATCCGATGGTGTGGGCCGTGGGCCGGGTCGATCCGGACGACGGCTACTCAGCGCTCGGTCGTTGGGATCTCACCACCAATACCTGGTGGCGCGTGCCCACCGACGGAGCCGGTTGGAACGGAATGCCTCCGCGCGAGCTCGCGCTCGTGCGCGACGACTTCGTCGATTGCGTATACGTCGGGATTCGACCGAATCCGTATTCCGTGCCGCCGATCCTGCCGAACCTGTTCGTCCGCGATCAGAAGACGAACGCGATCCGACACATCCCGCTCGTGAGCGATCCGCTCGTGCTCCAGGCCGTGCCCGTTCGCTGATTCTCCACGAGATCGAAACGCCGCCGCGCCGCGGTCAGCTCCCGTCGAATCGAACGACAGGCTGACTTCGGCGCTGCGTGCGTTCCGATGCTCCGCCCCTACGCACTCGGGAGCACGGAGCTGCGCACTACGCCCGAGAGGCAATCACGTCGCGAGTCCATACCCTTCACCCCTCGGAGGGCACTCCCATGTTCACGAGACTCTTCTGCATGGCGTTGTTCGGCCTCGCCGGAATCGCGAGCGCCGCTTCTCAACCCACGCTCACCCATAGCGCTCCGTTCCTTGGGCACACGCTCACGATCGACGTCGACGCCGCGCCGCCGTCGCAGACCATCGCGCTGCTGTACAGTCCGAACTTCGGCTCTTCGGCGACGCCGTGGGGACTGCTCGAGCTCGAGCGCGAGACTTCGCAACGCATCGCGATGGGCGTCACCGATGCGCAGGGGCATGCGACGTTCTCGATCCCGATCCCGGCCAATGCCGCGCTCGCCGAGAACGCAGCTCACTTCCAAGCCCTCGTCGACGATCCGATGTCGGCGGCGGGCAAGACGCTGTCCGAGGCCGTGCACGTGCGCTTGATGGGCACGCGCATCTACACCGGGCTCAAGCGATCCGAGATCGAGATCGTCTCGCCGATCCTCGATGCGTCGGTTACCAAGCTGTCGATCGCGCCCAACCTCTGGGAGGACGGACCGGCAGTGTTCAGCGACGACTACTCCGTGGGTGCGGTCGTCGCGCGGGGCCCAGGCTACTACAACAGCTTCCTCGTGCGCTTCGATCCATTCTTCGGATCGCTGCTTGGACAGATGATCTTCACTCAACCGTCGTCGACGCCGCTCGTCGATGCGACCGGGAAGCGTGTGTTCATTCTCGAGGGCCACACTCTCATCAGCGCCATCGACCTCGAGACCGGCGCCATCGTCGGGCAACTCGACTTGCCGAACCCCACGAGCGGGATCTGGTGCTCGAACTCGCGGCGCACGGAGGCCTACGTCGCCGAACGTCTGGGTGGTCTGCCGGCCGTGCGGCGTGTGAGCCTCGAGACGCTCACCGACATGGGCTCGTTCGTCGTCGCGAACGGCGACGCCGGTCAGTTGATCTCGTCGATGGTATTCGCGAACAAGACGCTGTTCGTGACGTCGGAGTGGTTTGGGCCACCCGCGTCCGCGCGGTCGGCGCTCACGCGCATCGACTTCTCGCAAGCGCCGCCGGTCGTGACCGCGCAGCAAGACGACGGTTTCATGCTCCAGCGAGGCGCAGCCGGCGTGTCCGCGGATCGATTCGTCATGATCGCGCAGCAACCCAGCGACGTATCGTTCGGAGCTCCGTACCACCACGTGACCTCGCTTTCGCAGCCGGGCCCGATCGTCAACGCCGGTTATCCCCCGTTCCCTCCGGGGATGGCTTTCAACATCGATCTCGTCGTGCGCGGCTCCGATGCGTGGAGCCTCGGGAAGGACGCCGACGACAACGACAACCCGGTGCTCTTCCGACTCGACTTGGACGATCTCACGTGGTCGTGGTACCCGGCGTCCACTTGGGGCACGGGCCCAGCCCATCTGGCGAAGGCGAAGGACGACTACGTGGACGAACTGTACGTGGCGCTCTGGCGATCGCCCGGCCACCCGGAACCGCGGATCGCGGCCATCGAGCAGCCGTCGCTGAATGAGCGGAGCATCGTCCTCTCACGCGACCCGCTCACGATGCACGCCGTGACGGTGCCGTGAGAAGTAACGACCGAGGCCGGCATGCGTCGATGCCGGCCTCGGCGCTGACTCGGGGCGCGGTTACTTGCGGCCTTGCCAGGCCGGCATCGTCGAGAGGTGCTTCTTCGCGGCCTTCTCGGCGTCCGCGCGCGGCATCTTCTGCATCGCCATGAAGTAGCCCGTCGTCGTGCCCTCGAGCACCGACTCGTACGAGCGCAGCTGGCCCCGCTCATCCGTGCAGTACTGGCAGTACATCGCGCCGGGCTTCGCGTCCTTCATCGGCATGCCGCACGACTGGCAGTTCTCCATCTTGATCGGCGAGTAGAACAGCAGCCGGTAGCCCTCGGGATCCTGCACTCCGAAGTCGCGGATGCCGTAGAACTGCGACTTCGGCTGCGCGAGCCCCTTCACGCCCTTCGCCACGAGCTTCGCGTGGTACTTGTCGACATCGGGGACCATGACGTACGTCACGACGCCGACGCCGGGACGGTTCTTCTGGAACTCCTCGAACAGCGTCTTCATGTACTGCTGCGCGCCGGGATCGTCGCCGCACATCTGCGCGGCGGCTTCGGGCGGCATCAAGCCGCCGAACATCACGGATTGCCCGTCGAGCATCATGTTCGCCCACATCGGGTTGCCTTCGTCGGGCCAACACGCCTCGAGATCGAATCCGAGGGTGTCGCGGTAGAACGCGACGGACTTCTTCATGTCGCGCGCGGTGAACATCACCGACAGCGGGTAGTGCGGCTTGTCTGTCGACTGCGTCATTGGGGTCCTCTGTCCGGAACGCGTGTCCGGAGAATGCGGGTCTGCTGCGGGAAGGCCGCGATTTTATCGGGGAGCGGCCGACGCGCGGGATCGCGAGAATTCGGGAAGCGTAAGAGCTCGCTACTCGAGCGTCGCGATCACGGGCGCGTGATCGCTCGGCTTCTCGCCCTCGCGCACGCTCATGTCGATCTCGACCGCGCGGCAGGCCTCGAACGCCGGCCCCGACATCAAGAGGTGGTCGATGCGCAGTCCGTGGCCGCGCTTGAACGCGCCCGTACGGAAATCCCACCACGTGTAGTGTCCGCCCTCCTCGTGGAACTTGCGGAACCCGTCCTTCAGACCGCAGTCGACCACGCGCGCGAGCGCCTCGCGCTCCGGCGTCGAGCACAAGATCTTCTCGCGCCAGGCTTCCGGGTCGTAGATGTCGCGGTCGTCGAACGTGACGTTGAAGTCGCCGGCGACGATCACCTTCTCGGTCATCGGGTAGTGCGCCTTGACGAGCGCGCACAGCCGATCGAGCCACGCGAGCTTGTAGAAGTAGCGCTCCGCGCCGACCTGCCGGCCGTTGACGACGTAGACGTTGATCAGCATCACGTCCTCGACCGTCGCTGAGATCACGCGGCTCTCCTCGTCGACCTGATCGTCGCGCAATCCGCGCTGCACGTCCTCGATGCGGCGTCTCGAGAGGATCGCGACGCCGTTGTAGGTCTTCTGCCCGAAGTGCTCGATCTGGTACCCCAGGTCCTCGATCGGCGCGCGGGGAAACGCGACGTCCTCGCACTTCGTCTCCTGCAGGAGGACGACGTCGGGTTTCTTCGCTTCGAGCCAGCCGAGGAGCTTCGGCAGCCGAGCGCGTACCGAGTTCACGTTCCAGGTCGCGATGCGCATGGCGGCGAGGATAACCGCAGATCATTTCGTTCCGGAGCTTTGCCGGGCCCCCTCCGCGGCCTATTCTGGTCTCTTCACCAACCGCCAGGATTCCTTGAGCACACCCCATCCGTCTCGCCGACGACGCCCCTCGCAGGGGCATTCGAAACCCCACCCGTCCGGACCGCGGCACAAGATCGAGCCGCTGCACCCGACCGATGTCCCGCCCGACATCCACTCGTTCCGCGAGTGGCCGCTCGGCGACGCGATCCAGAACGCGATCGCGGACATGCAGATCACCGTTCCGACGCCGATCCAGAAGCTCGCGATCGGACCGGTGCTCGATGGCCGCGACGTGATCGCGAAGGCCGAGACCGGGACGGGCAAGACGCTCGCGTTCGGCGCGCCGATGATGTCGAAGATCGATCCGGCCCGCGCGTCCGTGCTCGGTCTCGTCTTGTGTCCGACGCGCGAGCTCGCCGAGCAAGTGTGCAAGGTCCTCGCGAAGCTCGGCGAGCCGCGCAACATCAAGGTGGCGCTGATCGTCGGCGGCGAGCCGCTCGGCCCGCAAGTGAACGCTCTGAAGGCCGGCTCGCAGGTCGTCGTCGGAACGCCGGGCCGCGTCCTCGATCTCTACAACCAGAAATTCCTCTCGTTCCCTTGGACCGAGTTCGCCGTGCTCGACGAAGCCGACGTCATGCTCGAGATCGGCTTCATCGACGACGTGAAGCAGATCCTCTCGTTCACGCCCGACGAGCGGCAGACGCTGCTCTTCTCGGCGACGTTCCCGCCCGAGCTCCTCAAGCTCGCGCGTGCGCACACGAAGAACCCGGTCGAGGTCGCCACGGCCGCGGGCGTCGCGACCGTCGACACGATCGAGCAGTCGTGGATGAAGCTCGACGACGAGGACCGGCCGCTCGCGCTGACGCGCCTCATCGAGCAGAGCCAGAAGAACGACGTGTTCCTCGTCTTCTGCGACCGGCGGACCGACGTCGATCGATTGATGCGACGGCTCGAGCGCATGCCGTACTCGATCAAGGCGCTGCACGGCGGCTACGACCAGGAAGCGCGCTTCCGCGTGATGACGGCGTTCCGCACCGGCGAGGTCAAGGCGCTCGTCGCGACCGACGTCGCGTCGCGAGGGCTCGACGTCGCGCACGTGACGCACGTCGTCAACTACGGCTCGCCGCGCGACATCACCGCGTACACGCACCGCATCGGGCGCACCGGACGCGCCGGCCGAGAAGGACAGGCCGTGACGTTCGTGACGCGCCAGGGCAACGTGCGCTGGAAGCGCGTCCTGCAGGACGCGAACTGGAAGATCGCCGAGGTCGAGCCGCCCGGACCCTCGCGCGGGCCCGCGCGCCCGAGACCCGATCGGGATCGCCGAATCTCGCACGAGGCTCCGCGTCCGGAGACCGCCTCCACCGAGCGCGCCGAGACGCGCGAGAAGTCGCACAGACCGCCGCGCGAGCACAAGCCGCATGCGGAGCGCGCCGAGACGCGCGAGAAGTCGCACAGACCGCCGCGCGAGCACAGGCCGCACGTGGAGCACGCCGAGACGCGCGAGGAGCCGCACAGACCGCCGCGTGAGCACAAGCCGCACGCGGAGCCCGCCAAGCCGCGTGAGCACTCGCACGACCGGTCGAAACACGCTCCGCGACCGCGCGGGAGCGTCGCGGAGGACGGACTGCCGCCCGTGCGCGAGCCGCTGCGGCTCAGCGAAGTTCACGCGGAGCGTGAGAGACTCCGCGACCGCGCCAGCGCTCCTCGACGAGAGCCCTCGACTGCGTCGCACCGCGAGAGCGCGCCGGCGCGCGAGCACAAGCCGCGGCGCGATCAATCACCGCGACGCGAGCACAAGCCCGCGCCCCAGCGAACGCACGAGCCGCACAAGGGCCACGCGCCGCATCGCGATCGGAACACGGACGGCGGCTCCCGCCCGCAGGAGAAGCACGCCCGACCCGAGCCGCGCGGCGAGCGGCGGCCGGCTCGCGACGAGCGACCGCGCCCGCACCGCGATCGCTCGGACTTCGGCCACGGCCTATAGACTGGGCAGCGGTCCGAATCGCCATGGGCGGAACCAATCCCTTCATCCAGAACGTCGAAGCGCGGCTTCCGAAACAGAAGTACACGGTCACGTTCCTGCCGATGAACGTGAAGGTCGAGGTCGACCCGAAGGAGCTCCCGTACTCGCGCGACGGACAAAAGGGATCGATCCTCGAGATCGCGCTCGGACACGACATCGAGATCGATCACGCGTGCGGCGGCGTGTGCGCGTGCTCGACGTGCCACGTCATCGTTCGCGAAGGAGCCGAGTCGATCCAACCCGCGACGGACGACGAAGAGGATCAGCTCGACAACGCGCCCGGCCTCACACCGACCTCGCGCCTGGCGTGTCAGGCGATTCCCGACGGCTCGCGCGACGTCGTGGTGGAGATCCCGGACTGGAACCGCAACCTGGTCAAGGA
>CAZQHA010000084.1:0-12635 GCA_964592795.1 uncultured Planctomycetaceae bacterium
GGTGCGCTGGCGTCTGAAGCACGGCGTCGACGAGTTGCGTGCGCGACTCGCACGGCGCGCGGGCGGAGATTCACGCGCGTGGGTCGCGCTGCTCCTCCCGCTCGCGCGGGACGGCGGATCACCCGCGCTCATGACGGCATCACTGGCGACAGGAGTCCTTGGGATGAGCCTCCTCTGGAAGTGCGTGGCGGCGATGGCGATCGCGATGGCTCTCGTCGCCGGTTGGCGGATCGCGAGCGAGTCGACGTCGGCGGACATCGTCGTGCCGTCGCACACGGAACACGTCGTGTTCGAGCCGCTCGAGGACGCGCCCGCGCGAGACGAGCTCGCGGAAACGACGAATGAGACGCGTCGTGAAGTCGCCGCAACCGCGGCAGCGGCGAATGCGCCGAGTCCCGACGTGCCGCGCATCCGGTTGGAAGCCCGCATCGTCGACGAGAACCATCGGCCGCTCGCCGGTGCGACTCTTGCCGTGCAGTGCGGAGGCAAGATCCGCGAGTCGATCTCGAATGGACGCGGCGAGGTGTTCGGTGAGATCCCCTCGAGCGCGCCGGTGTACGCGCGCGTGCGAGTGAGCGCGCACGGACGTGTGAGCTTCGTGCGCTACGAGTCGATCGCCAGCGACGGCCACGTACACCTGGGCGACATCGTCCTACCGCTCGGCGGCGCCGTGTCGGGAATCGTGCGCGAGCGCGACGGCGAGGCGATCGCGGGCGCGACCGTGTCGCTCGATGCGCTCGATCTGCCGCAGTCGGAGCTCGCGAACCGTTTCACGCCGTTCGTCGATCCGCACCGCGAGCCGTCCACGACGACTCGAAGCGACGGATCGTTCCTGCTCGAGGGTGTCCCCATGGGGTTTGCGCGTCTGCTCGCAGGCGGTGCCAAACACTCGCCCGGTTTCACGGGCATCGTCGAGGTCCGCGCGGGTCACGAGAGCCGCGGCCTCGTGATCACGCTCGATCCGCTCACAGAGGACCGGATGCTACGCGGGATCGTGCTCGATCCCCGGGGGCAGGGGATGGAGGCAGCCTACGTGGAGTTTCGGGCTCCGCGCTCGCACGGCACGTTGCGCGCCGGGCCCGACGGGCGCTTCCAGACGATGTGCAGTCCGGGCGACTCGTTCGAACTCTTCGCGAAGGACAGCCAAGAGCGTTGGGCGAGTGTGTGGCTCAAAGACGTGCGACCGGGCGCGGGCGAGGTCGTGATGCAGTTCGCCGACGCGCGCACGAGAACGATCTTCGCGACCGACGCGACCGGTGGACCGCTGGCGAGCTACGCCGTGCAGATCTGGACGGCCGATCACTCTCGGATGCTCATGGAACTACCGAACGAGTCTCGCGAAGGCGGACGCGCGACGTTCGCGGTTCCGGACGCGGAGTTCGTGATCCACGTCGACGAGCCGAAGCACTGGGTCGGCGTGAGCGGCCCGTACTCGCCGGCGTCGGTTCCCGCGGAGGTGTCGATCCGTCTCGAGGCGGCTCCCCAGATTCGCGGGCGCGTCGTCGACTCCTCGGGACCCGTCAACGGCGCGCGCGTCGAGCTCTACGAGGATCAACGGCAGCGCAACACGTACAACTTCTTCCCAGTGATCGTCGAGCCGAATGCGATCGCCGAGACGCTCAGCGCGCCGGACGGCTCGTTCGCGCTCTCCGTTCGCGGCACCGAGCCGTTCCACGTGCGGGCGGAGGCTTCCGGTCACGCCGCTGGAATGGTCGGTCCCGTCGCGCTCGATCGCGGCGACGTCGAAGTCGCCCTCACGCGCGGCGGGTCGATCGAAGGCCGGGTCATCCCTGCGCCCGGTCAATCTCCGGCCGGTGTGATCGTCGGATTCTCTCGCGGTGACGCGCACGCGTTCACGCGTCGCGTGGGCCGGGATGGCGTGTATCGCGTCGAGGGGCTGACACCGGGACCCTGGATGGTGGAGCGGGTCGAGAGGGAGCTCCACGCGAACTCCCGTTACGGAGAGATGCGCTCGGGACGCTGGGACGAGATCCCGAGCAACTGCGCGGTCGACGACGGACGCACGACGTACTTCGACTTGGATCTCGGCGCGACTGAGGCGTCGTCGGTGTTGGTCGGCGAACTGCGCGTCGACGGCGATGCACCCGGCGCGTGGAGTGTGGTCGTCGATCGCGACGGAGCGATCTCGGACGCGCGACGCGTGCTCGATGACCAAGGACGGTTCCGCGTCGACGTCGGAAGAGCCGCCGAGTGTCTCGTCTTGTTGACGTGTCTCTCGGGAGAGCTCGAGGGGTTGCGACTCCAGACGAAGGTTCTCATGGACGGTCCGGAGACGCGTTGGTCGCTCGAGCTCCAGACCGCGCAGCTCGAGCTCGAGGGGACCGCGAGCGAGCTCCCGCCGAAGGAGCACTTCGTCTACATGGTCTCGAGCATTCTCGGCGTGCGCGTGGCGTTGAGACCGTTGCCGTCGGGTGACGGACGCGTGACGTTCACGGTCCCCGCGGGAAAGGGTGCGATCGTGCGGATGCACGACGAGTCAGGTCCCGTGCCGATGGATAGCTTGCCGTCGTTCGAGCTGCGCGCCGGCGAGACCGCGCGGTGCGCGCGACCGTAGCTAGGGATACCAAACGACGGCAACGCCGTTCGTTCGATTGAACGGCTCGCCCGAGCAGAAGCTCGGATCCGTGCTGCGGTAGACGGCTTGGTAGTAGCGCGTCGCTCCGCTCGGTGGAACTTGCCCTCTCACCGAGATCGGAGGCGCCGCGGCCGATGGATTCGTCGCCGCTCCGCCGATCGCCGTGTAGGACCCGATGCGGATCAGGCTTCCCGCGAGGCACTGCTTGCCGTCGCCGAGCTCGAAATCCGCGTGACCGCTGCCTTGCACGAACAGGCAGTAGGTTCCCGACATCGAGCTCGCGACGAGCGAGAGCGAGTCCGCGCTGACACGAGGCGTGCCCGAAGCTTGGAGCAGCGCACCCGAGGAGTACGTCGAGTTCGGACAACCGTGCCCCGTCGCGCCGGGACCGCACGGGCAAGCAGCACCCGCGTTCGCTTGCCCGACGCAGTACGGCGAGGGCGTGAACAGCTCGGGCGCGCGCACGAAGACGTCGATGTCGTTGTTCGAGTCGACCGGCACCAAGTTGGAGCAGATGCTCGCGTACGCGACGTAGCGGCCGTCCGGGGAAATCGTCGCGTAGACGCTCAAGCCTCCGAGCGGCCCTAGGCCCGGCTCACCGAGCGAGCTCACGTTGACGCGCGTGGTGACACCTGTCGAGCGATCGTGGAGGAAGCAGTCGCGCGTGTTGAACGTATCGCCGGTCACCAAGCCCGGTGAACTGCTGTCGAAGGTGACCCACCGACCGTCGGCGCTGATCGCGGGGCGCAGGCTCTCGCCAGCGGTCGCCTGACTCCCGTTCGAATCGACGCTGACGCGCGTCGTGGCGCTCGTCGAGCGGTCGTGCACGAACACGTCCGTTCGCTGGTTCGTGTCCCCAGCCACGAGAGTGTTGGCGAACGTGTAGAACGCGACGAACCGACCGTCCGCCGAGATGTTGGGCCCGAAGCAATCCGAGTTCGCTTGGTTGCCGTTGGAGTGAACGCTGACACGGATCACGACGCCTGTCGTCCGATCGCGCTCGAAGATGTCCCACGCGCCGTTCGAATCGCCGGCGACCAAGTCACTGGCGAGAGACATGAACGCGAGGAAACGTCCATCGGCCGAGATCCGCGCCACCCCGCTGTCGCCGTTCGCGTCACCGCCGGTCGCGTCGACGCTCTCGCGTGTGGTGACTCCTGTCGATCGATCATGGACGAAGACGTCCCGCTTACCGTTCGTATCGCCTGTGACCAGATTGGAGGCATGGCTGCTGAACGCGACGTACCGGCCGTCGGCCGTGATCGAAGCGCCGGAGATCGACGCGCCGTTCGCCTCCGATCCGGCGGAATCGACGCTGACGCGCGTCGTCACGCCGGTCGTGACATCGTGCACGAACGTGTCCCCGACGCCGTTCGAGTCCGAAGCGACGAGATTGCTCGCGCTGGTCGTGAACACCACGTACCGGCCGTCCCCGGAAATGCCTTCGACGCCGCACTCCGCGTTCGCTTCGTTCCCCGACGAGTCGACGCTGACCCGCTGGGTCGTCCGGAGCACTCGGTCGTGGACGAATGCATCGAGGACGCCGTTCGAGTCGCTCGCGACCAGGTTGTCGGCGAAGCTCTGGAACGCGAGGTAACGGCCATCGCTCGAGAACCAGGGATAGCTGCTCTGTGCGTTCCCCTGCACCCCGTCGGAGCGAACGCTGACGAGCGTCGTGCTCTGCCCGCGGGCCGTCGCGATCAACGCCAAAATCGCGAACGCGGTGCGCATGATTCAGCGCCGGCGGGGTCTCACTCCGTCGCGCACGACCCCTGCCCGCGCGGATCGCCGCACGTTCCGCACGGACCCGGCGGCTGGTAGGTCGTCGCGTCGTAGTTGCTCGTCGCGAAGAGCGAGAACTGCTTCTCGAGGCTCGTTCCCATGCACGAGGGACACCGGGGTTTCTCGTCACCCAGGACCAGGGCCTCGAACGGGTGGCGGCATTCCTTGCAGATGTACTCGTAGACGGGCATGACGCGATGTTAGCACGCGATCTCGGATCGCGGGGTCGCACGCGACCGGCGCGGTTCACCGGAATCGCTGTCCGAATGGCGTGATTCGCGCTCCGGCCGACGCGCCGCCCTTCTCCTTTATATGGCGCTGCGTACACTCTCGGCCCTCTCGCCTTCCCGGAGGAACCATTGACCCAGCCGCTGATCCGCATCGACCGCGATTCCTGCCTGCAACTCGAGCGATCGATGACCCGCGAATGGCTCGAGACCGACGGGCGCGGCGGCTACGCGTCGTCGACGATCCTGATGTGCGCGACGCGCCGCTACCACGGCCTCCTCGTCGCGCCGCCGCCCGGCGACGTCAAGCGACACGTGTTCCTCGGTCGCTTCGAGGAGAGCTTTCACGGGGGCGGCAAGTCGTTCTCGATCTCGATGGCGCGCTACCCCGGCGTATGGGCGCCTCTCGGCCATCAGGGCATCGACCACTTCGAGCTCGCTCCGTTTCCCTCGGCGCTCTACCTGTTCGGGCGCGCCGAGCTCGAGCGCGACGTCATGATGGTCCGCGGGCAGCACACCGTGCTCGTGCGCTACCGCGTCAGCGGACAGCAGAACAAGGTCGAGCTGCGGCTGCGTCCGTTCCTGCCGTACCGCGAGGCCGACAAGCTGACCTACGAGAACTTCTCGATCGACAAGCGCGCGCAGCGCCTCGCGAACGGCATCGTCGCGCGGCCGTACTCAGGGCTTCCGCCGATAGCGATCACGGTCAGCAGCAGTGCACACTTCGAGGCGGATCCCGTCTGGCACAAGCAGATCGAGTACCAGACGGACATGGCGCGCGGGTACGACGGTCACGAGGACAATTTCAGCCCGGGCGTGTTCCACATCCCGCTCGACTCCGCACAGGACGTGATCGTCGCCGCAACGATCGAATCGCCGATCCAAGATCCCGCCGCGCTCTGGAAGAGCGAGAGCGCGCGGCGACGCAATCAGCTCGCCCCTCCGCGCGAGAGCGTGCGCGAGAAGCTCGAGCTCGAGGCGGACGACTTCCTGTATCGCACCGAGCAGTCGCGCCTCGGCGTCATCGCCGGGTACCCGTGGTTCGGCGAGTGGGGGCGCGACACGTTCATCAGCTTGCCGGGTCTCACGCTCGCGCGGGGTCAGGTCAAGGAGTGCGGCGAGGCGCTCGACGGCGCGTTGCCGTACCTCCGTCGCGGACTCTTGCCGAACATCTTCGGCGTCCGACAGGACGACAGCCATTACGGCTCGGCGGACGCGAGCCTTTGGTTCGTGCGCGCCGTGCGGCTCTACGACCAGGCGGCGGGCGTGGAGGCGCACGTCGCGGAGCGGTTCCTCCCCGCGCTCACCGAGATCGCGGAGAACTACGCGCGCGGCACGGAGCTCGGCATCGCGGCGGATGCCGACGGGCTGCTCGTCGCGGGCCGCGCCGATCTCAACGCCACGTGGATGGACGCGCGCACCGCGGAAGGTCCGGTGACGCCGCGCGACACCTCGCCGGTCGAGATCAACGCGCTGTGGTACTTCCTGCTCGCGTACCTCGAGAAGATCCACTTCGAGCGCGGCGACGACGCGAGCGCGCGCGAGTGGGGCGCGCAGAAGCGCCAAGCCGGGAAGAGCTTCCTCGAGCGCTACTGGATCGAGGGCGAGAACTACCTCGCGGACACGTGGAAGGACGGCGTGCCGGATCGATCGGTGCGGCCGAACATGGTGATCGCCGCGGCGCTCGAGCTGTCGCCGCTCTCACGCGGCATGCGCACCGACATCGTGAAGCGCGCGGTCGCGGAGCTCCTGACGCCGTTCGGCCTGCGCACGCTGGAGCCGCGCAACCCCGCGTACAAGGGTCGCTACGCCGGCAGTCCCGTGGAGCGCGACAAGGCGTACCACCAAGGCACCGTCTGGCCGTGGCTTCTCGGCTTCTTCTGCGAGGCGTACCTGCGCGTGTACGGAGCGCAGCCCAAGCGCGTCGAGTACCTGCGCACGCTGCTCGACGGTCTCGACGAGCAGCTGTCGAAGTACGGGCTCGTCCACCTCTCCGAAGTGCTCGACGGCGATCCGCCGTACCGGCCGGGCGGCACGATCGCGCAGGCGTGGAACACGGCCGAGATCCTGCGCGCGTACCGATTGCTGGAAGCACCGCCGCGATGAAGGTGTTGATGCTCGGTTGGGAGTTCCCGCCGCACATCTCGGGCGGCCTCGGGACGGCGTGCTTCGGATTGACGCAGGGTCTCGCGCACCACGGCGTCCAAGTGCTCTTCGTCGTGCCGCGCGCGCGCGGCGACGAGGACCAGCGCTTCGTGCGCGTGCTCGGCGCGAATCAAGTCGACGTGTACGCGACCGCCGCGCGAGACGTGCCGCGCCAGGTGAGCCGCGCCGAGAATCAGCGCACGTCGCTGCGCACGCCGGGCGCGACCGCGGACGTAGAGGACCCGGCGCGGCGGCGGCTCTCGGAGACGATGGAGATCCTCGAGATCGACAGCTTGCTCTCGCCGTACTTGACCGAGAAGAGCTACCTCGAGCGGCGCGCGGAGCACGAGGAGACCGATCCGCCGGCGCCTCGCGCGCCGCACGCGCGCGCCGATTCGCAGGCCGCCACGGCGGTCGCCGAGCTGAAGAGGATCATCGACGCGCACGGCGCGTCGGGCGCGCTCGGCAAGGCGACGAAGCTCGAGTTCTCCGGCCAGTACGGCCCGGACCTGATGGCCGAGGTCGCGCGCTACGCGCTCGCGGTCAGCCAGGTCGCGCGGAACGAGTCGTTCGACGTGATCCACGCGCACGATTGGATGACCGTGCCGGCGGGCTTCGTGGCCGCGCGTCTCTCGCGCAAGCCGCTCGTCGTGCACGTGCACGCGGTGGAGTACGACCGCAGCGGCGAGCACGTCAACACGCGGGTGCGCGACATCGAGCAGCTCGGCCTCGACGGCGCGGACCGCGTGATCTGCGTCAGCCATTACACTTGCGGGATCGTGCAGCGCCGCTACCGCGTCGATCCGAAGAAGCTCCGCGTCGTGCACAACGCGGTGACGCAGCGCGAGCAGAAGGAGATCCTGCACGAGACGAAGCACATCGAGGAGCCGATCGTATTGTTCCTGGGACGCGTGACGTTCCAGAAGGGCCCCGACTACTTCCTCGAAGCCGCCGCGCGCGTCGTCAAGATCGAGCCGCGCGTCAAGTTCGTGATGAGCGGCAGCGGGGACATGCTCCCCGTGATGATCGAGCGCGCGGCGCGGCTCGGGCTCGCGCGCCACATGCACTTCACCGGGTTCCTCAAGGGCGCCGACGTCGAGCGCATGTACGCGCTCGCCGACATCTACGTCATGCCGTCGGTGTCGGAGCCGTTCGGCATCTCGCCGCTCGAGGCGATGGCGCTCGACACGCCGGTGATCATGTCGCGCCAGAGCGGCGTCTCGGAGATCCTGCGCAGCGCGCTCAAGGTCGATTTCTGGGACGTGGACGACACGGCGAACAAGATCCTGGGCCTCATCCGTTACCCGGCGCTCGCGGAGCAGCTGGTCGAGGACGGCCGCGAGGAGGTGCAGAACATCCGCTGGGACTATCCCGCGGGCCTCGTGCGCGACGTCTACCGCGAGGTGATCGCGTGACCGACATCGTCTTCTACTTCCAGGTGCACCAGCCGTTCCGGCTGCGGCGCTACACGTTCTTCGACATCGGCGTCCACGACCACTACTTCGACGACACCGAGAACGCGCGCATCGTCCGGCGCGTCGCGGAGAAGTGCTACCTGCCGATGAACGCGCTGATGCTGCACCTCCTCGAGGCGAACGAGGGCCGCTTCCGGATCTCGTACTCGCTGTCGGGGACCGCGCTCGACCAGATGGAGAAGTGGACTCCCGAGACGCTCGAGAGCTTCGTGCGCCTCGCGCGCACCGGCTGCGTCGAGTTCCTGGCCGAGACGTCGCAGCACTCGCTCGCGGGTCTCTTCGACCGCGAGGAGTTCGAGCGGCAGGTCCGCTCGCACTCGGCGCGGATCCAGCGGCTCTTCGGCCGCGCGCCGAAGACGTTCCGGAACACGGAGCTCGTGATCGACGACCGCATCGCGAAGATCGTCGAGGACATGGGCTTCACGTGCATGCTCGGCGAAGGCGCGGACCACTTGCTCGGTTGGCGCAGCCCGCACCGCGTGTACCGTCCCGAGAGCTGCGAGCGCATCAAGCTCCTCTTGCGCTCGTACAAGCTGTCGGACGACATCGCGTTCCGGTTCAGCAACCGCGCCTGGAGCGAGTGGCCGCTGACCGCCGACAAGTTCGCGCGCTGGGTGCACCAGGTGCCCGAGGAGGACGCGTTCATCGGCCTCTTCATGGATTACGAGACCTTCGGCGAGCACCAGTGGTCCGACACCGGGATCTTCAAGTTCATGGAGCACCTCCCGCGGGCGATCCTCGAGAACGAGCGCTTCCGCTTCCGGACCCCCAGCGAGGTGGCCGCCGAGAGCGACCCGATCGCCCGCTTGGCGATCCCGCACCCGACGTCGTGGGCGGACGCGGAGCGCGACCTGACGGCGTGGCTCGGGAACCCGATGCAGCGGTCGGCGAACGAGGCGCTTTACTCCCTGGCGCCGGCGGTCCGAAAAGCTCCCGAGCCACTGCTGGCCCACTGGCAGAGGCTGTCGACGTCCGACCACCTCTACTACATGTGTACGAAGTGGTTCTCGGACGGCGACGTGCACAAGTACTTCAGCCCGTATGCCAGTCCCCACGACGCGTTCATCGCGTTCATGAACGTCATCGACGACCTCTCGCGCCGCGTCGCGCGCTCCACGGCGCCGCAAGAGATGGAACAGAAGCCCGCGAGCGGACACGCTCGCGAAGAGAAGTAGGTATCGAGTGCCGCAGTCCCCGTACACGCTGTTCGAAGTCAGCTGGGAAGTGTGCAACAAGGTCGGCGGGATCCACACCGTCGTCTCGACCAAGGCCAAGACGCTGGTGCAGCGCTTCGGCGACGACTACGTGACCATCGGTCCGTGGCTGCTCGCCGGCGGACACTCGGCGGACACGTTCGAGCCCGAAGCGGGGTTCGAGGAGTTCAGCGAAGCGTGCCGCGCGATGGGCGTTCCCATCCGAGTCGGCCGTTGGAAGATCCCCGGCCGGCCGCGCACGATCCTCGTCGAGTTCTCGGGTCTCTTCGCGAAGAAGGACGAGATCCTGGCCAAGCTGTGGGAGAACTCGAAGGTCGACTCGCTCTTCGGTGACTGGGACTACGTCGAGCCGGTCCTCTTCGGCCACGCCGCGGGGCTCGTGATCGAGACCTGGTACCAGGAGTACATCGCGCCGCGGCGCAAGAAGGCGGTCGCGCAGTTCCACGAGTGGATGGTCGGCTCGGGGATGCTCTACCTCGAGCACGCAGAGCCGGAGATCGGCACGGTCTTCACGACGCACGCGACGATCCTGGGCCGATCGATCTCGGCCAGCGGGCTGTCGCCCGAAGCGGGAGTGAAGGACCGCACGCCCGACGAAGCGGCGATCGCGTTCGGGATCCGCTCGAAGCATTCGATCGAGAGCGCGTGCGCGCGCGAGGCCGACGTGTTCACGACGGTCAGCGACGTCACCGCCGACGAAGCCGAGCTCTTCTTCAAGCGCCGCGCGAACCCGCTGCTGCCGAACGGCATCGATCTCGACGTGATCGACGAGCTGGCCGGCAAGACGACGCGCGCCGAGGCCGACGCGTCGCTGCGCAATCTCGCGCACCGCTTCCTCGGCGAGTCCGCGGCCGACGCCGCGCTCCTGTGCATCTCCGGCCGCTACGAGTACCACAACAAGGGCATCGATCTCCTGGTCGATTCGCTGGCGCAGATGAACGGCCGTCCCGGCCGCAAGATCGTGCTGTTCGTGCTCGTGCCGGCGGGCAACTCGGGCATCCGCGGCGAGCTGCTCGAGCGGCTGCGCGCGCCGATCGATTCGATCCGCACGCCGATGGGGCTCTCGACGCACAACCTCTTCGACTTCGAGCGCGATCCGCTGCACCAGCACTGCGCGCGCGTCGGTCTGAAGAACGAGCTCGGATCGCGCGTGAAGGTCGTGCAGATCCCGATCTACTTCAACAAGAACGACGGCCTGCTCAACCTGCCCTACGAAGCGATCCTGCGCGCGATGGATCTCTCGTGCTTCCCGTCGTTCTACGAGCCGTGGGGCTACACGCCCGAGGAGAGCCTCGCGGTCGGCGTCCCGACGGTGACGACCGACTGCGCCGGCTTCGGACGCTGGGCGCGCGACGAAGGGCTCGGCCCCGAGGACGGCGTGTTCGTCCTGCCGCGCTTCGACGTGCCGTACAAGGAATCGTCGGAGAAGCTCGCCAAGCTGCTCGAGGGATTTGTCGGCGAGAAGCGCGACCGCGACGCGTACGTCGAGATCTGCCGCAAGACCGCGCGCATGACCGCTTGGTCGGATCTCGTGAACCGGTATTACGAGGCCTTCGACGCGGCGATCGACGCGTCGCGCGAGCGCGCGCGCGTCGCCGGGCCGGGGACGTTCCGCGCGAAGAGCCACGTCACGCTCGTCCCCACGCCGCAGGCGCACCGGCCGCGCTTGATGCGCTTCGACGTCGCCGCTTCGATCCCGGACGCGCTCAAGGGTCTCCAGCGCCTCGCGCAGAACTATTGGTGGTCGTGGGATCCCGAGGCGACCTCGCTCTTCCGCGAGCTCTTCCCCGCCAAGTGGGACGCGAGCTCGCACAACGCGACGAGCTTCCTGCGCGACATCTACCCCGAGGACCTGAAGAAGCACGCCGCCGACAAGGAGTACGTCAAGCGGTTGCGCCGCGTGCTCGATCGCTTCGACGCGTACATGTCGCGGCCGATCGACGTTCCGCTCGAGGGCGGCGGCGCGCTGTCGGCGAAGAACCCCGTCGCGTACTTCTGCGCCGAGTTCGGCCTGCACGAGTCCCTGCGCATCTACAGCGGGGGCCTGGGCATCCTCGCCGGCGACCACTTGAAGTCGGCGAGCGACATCGGACTGCCGCTCGTCGGCGTCGGGCTCTTCTACCGCAACGGCTACTTGCGCCAGCGGATGAGCTCGCACGGCGACCAGATCGCGAGCGACGTCGAGAACGAGCCCAGCAACCTGCCGGTCGAGGCGGTGCTCGACGAGAGCGGCAAACCGCTCGAGATCACGCTGCAGATGCCGAGCTCGAACCTCCTCTTGCGCAGCTGGCGCGTGAAGGTCGGCCTGGTCGACCTGTACCTGCTCGACTCGAACGTGCCCGAGAACCGGCCCGAGGACCGCGAGATCACGCGGCAGCTCTACGGCGGCGACCACGAGACGCGCCTGCGCCAAGAGATCGTGCTCGGACGCGGCGGCGCGCGCCTGCTCGAGCGACTGGGCCTGGAGCCCGCGGTCTTCCACATCAACGAGGGCCACGCCGCGTTCCTGGCGCTCGAGCGCGTCGGACGACTCGTCCGCGAGCAAGGCCTGACGTTCGACCAGGCGCGCGAGGTCGTGCGCGCGACGACCGTGTTCACGACGCACACGCCGGTGCCGGCCGGGCACGACCGCTTCGGCGAGGACCTGATCCGGCGCTACTTCTCGGACGCGCCGGCTTGGGTCGGCGTCCCGTGGGACCGCTTCTACGCGCTCGGCCAAGGCGAGGACGACGTCGGCGCGTTCAACATGACGTACCTCGCGATGAACTTCGCGGGCTTCACGAACGGCGTCAGCAAGCTGCACGGCGCGGTGAGCAAGAAGCTCCTGCACCCGTTCTGGCCGCGCCTCCTCGAAGGCGAGGTCCCCGTGCACTCGGTCACGAACGGCATCCATTTGCCGACGTGGACCGACCCGCAGATCAAGCGGCTCTTCACGAGCTCCGAGGAGCCGATCGAAGGCCGGCACTTCGAGGAAGTCGCCGCGAAGCTCAACGCCAGCGCGTTTTGGCAGGTCAAGCAGAGGACGAAGAAGCGGATGCTCGACGAGCTCCGGACCGAGCTCGAGCGCACCTTCGTCGACCGCCACGACAGCCCGTCGATCCTGCACCGCATGCTCGACGGCTTCGACGAGAACGCGCTGTGGATCGGTTTCGCGCGCCGCTTCGCGCCGTACAAGCGCGCGGCGCTGCTCTTCCGC
>CAZQHA010000085.1:0-12486 GCA_964592795.1 uncultured Planctomycetaceae bacterium
CGCAACTCCGTACGCCGTCGTCGCCGAGCTCGGCCGAACGACACGCGCCGTGTCCCCATGCTTCGCCGGGGAGGTGATCGAAGTCGTGCTCACGGAGGGCGCGACGATGACCGTTCGCGTGATCTCGCGACACACGAGCGCGCGAGGCGTGGTCGAGACACCGGTCGAGGGCGCGTTCGTGTCTGCGTGGGCGAGGATCCAGCACGGTTCCCTTCCGTACTGGCACGCCACAGGAACCTCCGACGCCGCGGGTGAGATCGTCCTGCCGCGCGTTCCGCTCGGACTCCTCGAGATCCGTACCAAGAAGGATGGACTGGTGCGCTCCGAGTCCGGCGCGATGTCTCCCGGAGAAGGAGCTTTCTCGCACGAGGTCGCGCTCGCCGTTCCGAGCGCGCTCGAGGGCGTTGTCATCGATCGCAAGTCGCGGCTCCCCTTGCCCGACGCGCGCGTCGTCGTCAACGGTGATGAGGGCGTGCCGACCGATGCCGACGGCCGGTACCGGCTCGCGTCGTTCGCTCCGGGGCCGGCGACGAACAGCGTCGGTGCGTCCGCCGACGGATACGCGCCGTCGTACGCCTACGTCCGCTTCGACTCGAGCGACGAGACCAAGCAGATCGACTTCGAA
Organism: uncultured Planctomycetaceae bacterium; assembly: GCA_964592795.1. Taxonomy (GTDB): domain Bacteria; phylum Planctomycetota; class UBA1135; order UBA1135; genus JANLUN01. The sequence goes on from CAZQHA010000085.1 coordinate 626, forward strand.
CTCGACCCCGCGGAGCGCGTCCGCGGGCGCGTCGTCGACGAGAATCGAAACCCGATCCTGCGAGCGCGCATCTCTTATTCGGCGCGGCTCTCGACGGAGCCGTTCGTCGGCGAGACACCGGGCTACACCACCGAATCCGTCGCCGACGGATCGTTCGAGCTCCGCAACCTCGTCGCCGAGACGATCTACCGCGTCGCGATCACTTCGAGCGGGCACGGCGCGCGTGTGCTCACGATCGGTCCGCTCGCCAGCGGAACGGCGATCACCGACGTCGGGGACATCGAGCTGACGCCGCCGAGCTCGATCGCAGGTCGCGTCGAAGGGCCTCCTCAGGACCGCGCCCCGCTCATCCGGCTGCACGTGGCGAGCGGACCCGACGACAACCGTTCGCGAATTGCCAGCACACGCCCCGATCCACAGGGTCGATTCGTGTTTGAGAGCCTGGGAGCCGATCGATACCGGCTGGAGCTCGTGCTCCCGTCTCCCACGGGCGAGCACGGTGACGAGCGGATCGTCGCGACGCGCACGATCGAGCTCGCGGCAGGTGAGTCGAAGGCCGGCTGCGACCTCTTCGCGACGAGCCTCGAGCTGCGCGGCCGCGTCGTCGGCGCCGACGGATCCTCGTTGTCGGGTTGTCGTGTGCTCGTCTACGCCGCGGAGTCGGCCACCGATCCCATCGCGTCGACGCGCACCGACGACGGCGGACGGTTTCGAGTGCCCGTCGAGGTCGATGGTCCGCTGCGCGTCGTCGTCGAGGATCCGCGGCTCTTCTACGACACGAAATCGGTCGACAGCATCCACGCCGGCGGCGACGAGATCGTGATTGCACTGGACGCATTCCGGTCGCCGTTCGTGATCCGAGGACGCGTCCTCGACACGTCGGGCAAGGCGCCCGAGCGCGTCTACATCGCGTTCACCGACACGACGACGAATCAGCGGCTGGGGCGCGTCGCGATGCCGGACGAATCGGGCCGCTTCGAGATGAAGGACCTGCGAGACGTCGCCTACGACCTAGAGCTCGTCGACTTCGGCGATCTCTACAAGCCCGCCAAGATCCCGAACGTCCGTCCGTCCGGCGGCGACGTCGTGCTCGAGATCCAGCGCAGGGAGTAGCATCTCGTGGACCGTGCAACTCGCCCTCTTCGACCTCGACAACACGCTGCTCGACGGCGACAGCGACATCGAATGGGGTGAGCTGCTCGCGGCCGAGGGCGCGCTCGATCTCGCGCGGCTGCGCGCGTTCCACGTCGAGTACGACGCCGGGACGCTCGACATCGATCGCTTCCTGCGCTTCCAGCTCGAGCCGCTCGCGCGCGAGCCGATGCCGCGGCTGCTGGCGTGGCGTGAGCGGTTCCTCGCGGAGCGCGTCCTCCCGCGCATTCCGCGGCGCTCGCGCGAGATCGTCGACGAGCACCGCCGGCTCGGTCACACGCTCGTCCTGATCACGGCGACGAACGATTTCCTGGCGCGGCCGATCGCCGACGAGCTCTCGATCGAGCACGTGATCGCCACCCGCGCGGAATCCTCCGAGGGCAGGTTCACGGGCCGCGTCGACGGCCGGCCGTGCTACCGCGAGGGCAAGATCGCGCGCCTCGCGGAGTGGCTCGAGTCGCGTCGATCGACGATCTCCGACGTGCGCGAGAGCTGGTTCTACTCGGACTCGCACAACGACCTCCCGCTCCTCTTGCTCGTGGATCACCCGGTCGCGGTCGATCCCGATCCCATGCTGCGGACCGTGGCCGCGCGCGAGCGGTGGAGGATCGTGGAGGCCCCCTGACGCGGCGCGTCGTCAGAGCGACATGCCGTACTCGTCGCCGCCGATCGGATAGCGCGGGCCGCTGGGCGGGCCGAAGCTCTCCTTCCACGGATCGGGGCGCGCGATCGGACGCACGACCTCGCGGCTGACCGCGATCGCGGCGTTGTAGCGCGCGCCGCGGAGCACGACGCGCCACACCAGCGCGACCTGACCGATCAGGAAGAGGAGGCCGACGGCGTACAGATCGGTCTCGGCCGTGAAGCGACCTTCCACGTCTCGCGCGAACATGCCGGCCGCCACGACGAGCGCGGCCTCGATCGCGAAGAGCGCCGCCATCGGACCGAGCGTGCGCACTGGATGGCGCAGCATCGTGAACCACGTGCACAACCCGGCCCACAGCGCCGACGACGTGTCGTGCAGCGCGAGCCGCGTCCGCGTGAAGTCGCCCCACGTCAGGACGAGCGCCATGCACACCGCGTAGAGCGCGTGCTGCGTCCAGCGCAGCCAGATCACCGTGTTCTCCGACGCGAGCGTCTCGAGCCGGTCGACGTCGGAGCGCGGCACCTTCATCCCCCACTCGAGCACGACGCGGTCCCACGCGGGTCCGTAGACGATCCAGGTGACGAGCGCGAGCACGAGGATCGCGAGCAGCATCACGCGCAAGAAGCGCCAGAAGTAGCGCACGCCGCCGAGGAAGAAGCGCTGCAGCGAGTGTCCGCGCGTGCGCTCGAGGAACACCTGCAGCCAACCGCCGGCGCAGAAGCAGCCGAGCAGCATCGCCAGGAGCGCGAGCACCGCGCCGATCTCACCCGTCGCGCCTTCCAAGAGATCCATCGGCCGGCGGTGATCGACGCGGAAGATCGTGTCGAGGTTCGCGACGAGGCTGCCTTTCTCGTAGCGGTTCGCGATCGCGCGGCTCATCCAGGCGTGGAACATCGCCGCGGGCGCGATCGCGAGGAGCGCTTCGAGCGTCCACACGACGAGCCACACCGGCGGTCGACCGAGCGTGATCCGCAGCGCGTCGAGGACGATCCAGCGCCGGCGCGGGGCGTCGTTCTCGTCGAGCGGTAGGAGCTCAGCCACCGATGCCTCCGTACCAGTGCAGCACGTGCGAGAAGAACGTCAGCACGCGCTCGCTCCAGCGCAGCGGTGCGACCTCGTCCGACGTCTCGTGCCACTGGTTGTTCGACATGTCCTTGTCGAACGAGTACCGGCGCTCGGGATCGAGCGCGGCCGACACGAGCTTCTTCGACGACGGCTCGCGCGCCTCGAGCGGCTTCCACCACGTCGATCGCGCTTGCTCCTCGCGCGACCAAGTGAGCTCCTCCTTCGTGCCGTCGTCGTACTCGAGCTCGAGCACGAGAGGCAGCAAGAGCTCGCCCTTGCGGCGGACGACGACGTCGATGCGCCAGGGTTTCTTCTTCTCCGCGCTCGCTCTCACCGTGCCGTTCGATTCGCCGCCGTCGGCGCCGCCGGCGGCGACTTCGCTCGCCTCCGGCTTCCCATCGTCGGCGGCCTTCTCGTCCTGCTCCCGCTTCACGCGCTCGAAGACGCCGTCCGCGTTCTGCACGAACCCGGCGAGAGGCTGCACGGCGCGTTGGTCGACTTCGATCTGCCAATCGACGGTCTTCGTGCTCTCGAACGCCTCGTCGAAGTACCAGCGCACGTCGATGCCCGCGCCGGTGTTGAACGTCTCGTAGAAGTCGCGCGGGTAGGGGTGCGCGTAGCGCCACGTCTCCGAGTACTGCCGCATGCCCTTCAGGAAGTGGTCGAAGCCGACGAGCCCGCACAGCGAGCGCAGCGCGACCGACGGCCGCGCGTAGCTGTTCTGCCGGTAGCCCGTGCGATCGACGTAGCGCCAGCCAGGCGTGTTCACCGGATCGCTGTCGGGATCGGTGAGATAGCCGGTGCGCTCGGTCCACCGCGGATCGTCGCGCATCCGCCCGAACGAGAGCAGCGGCATCTGCCGCCACCAGTCGACGAACTCCGAGTCGTGGACGGGCTCGAGCGCGATGCCCAGCGGCAGCGACCACTTGCGCAGAGCGAGCGCGTCGGCGAACGCTCCGCCGCCGGGCTCGCGCGCGAGCGCGACGCCGTCGAAGGGAACGCTCGCGAAGTCCGTGGTGCGGTGACGCATCCCGTAGCGACGGATCAGCGCCTCGTTCTGCGTGTACGTGTTGAACCCCTCGTCCATCCACGCGGCCTCGAACTCGTTGTTGCCGACGAGGCCGTACCAGAACTGGTGGCCGCACTCGTGCACGGTCACGCTCTCGGGCGAGAACATCGACGTCCACGTGAACCGCCGCGAACCGGCGGTGAAGAGCGTCGGGTACTCCATCCCGCCCGCCGCGCCGCCGCCCCAGGCCGGATCGACGACCGTGATGTGCTCGTAGGGGTACTCGCCGAACCACAGGCCGTAGAAGAAGAGCGCCGTGCACGTCGCGTCGAAGTGTCGCGGTCCTTGGTCCTCGTGCTCGGGTTGCAGGAGCACGGTCACGTCGACGTCGCGCAGGCGCAGGTCCTCGGCGGGCCGCTCGAGCGCCTCGGCGACGCGCGACACCTCGCTCGCGAAGCGCTCGGCCCACTCGTCGTAGTGGAACGTCGCCGTGTACTTCACGTAGTCCGGATCGCCGGTCCACGTGAAGTCGTGCACGAGCGGGAGCTTGCCCATGCGGTCGCGGCGCTCGCGGTCTTTTTCCGAGGGCGCCATGAAGCGCGCGATCACGCGCCCGTCGGCGACGCGCGACGGCTCCGCTTGCACGCCCGACGCGCCGATCTTGTTCTCGTACTCCGCCGGCAGATCGAGCGTGACGTCGTACGTGCCGTAGTCGGAGAAGAACTCGGTGCTGGCGTGGAACTGATGGCAGTTCCAGCCGTTGCCGGTCTCGTACACGCCGAGCTTCGGGAACCACTGCGCGATCAGCAGGAAGTCGTCCTTGAAGCCCGTGCGGCGGCGGACACGCGGGATCTTCGCCTCCCAGCGGATCTTCGCCTCGACGATCGCGCCGGTCTTCGCGGGCTTCGCGAGCGGCACGCTGAACACCGTCCGGTCCTCCGCCCGGTCGTCGTCGGGTTGTCGGTAGCGCAGCTTCTTCGTCGCGTCTTCGCCGTCGACCTCGATCGAGACCACGCGTTGCCAACCCCATTCGTCCTCGATCGAACGGCCGCGCAGCTCGCCGCGCGCTTCGTGCATCAGGGTCGAACGGTTGTTCGCGAACGCGTTCCAATAAAGGTGGAACCACAGATCGGGGACGTCGTCGGGGCTCTTGTTGTGCCAGCGGACGGTCTCGGAGCCCGTCAGCGTCATGGTCTCCGCGTCGAGCCGCGCCTCGATCCGATAGTCGGCGCGGCACGACGGCTCGCCGGCCCTCTGCGCGCCGAAGGACCGCGGCGCGCAGAGCGCGACGACCGCGAAGAGAAGTCGCACCCACCGGCCGAGCTCCGTCCGGGACGTCATGGCGATCGATGATGCGGGCGCCGTCGGGAGGCGGCAAGCGATGCTGGACATAACTCTCTGTGGCCCGCCCAATTGAATCCAAACTCGGCCCGACGGGGCCAGCCCCAGGCCCCGTGGAGGGGGTCGCAGCTCGCACCACCGGCCCTACTCGAAGATCCCGCTAATACCGCCCGACCGATCTGCCGATAACCCTCCCGGAAAAGATTCACCTCCCCTGAGGAGGATCGACATGGAAATTCATCATCCGTCGGCGCCCGAACCGCGACCCTCGCAGGGATCGAAGGACTGGCCGCGCATCGACGTGACCCGCAGTAACCGCGCGGCGATCCACCGGGCGACCGAGAAGGCGCTCGAGGACCAGCGCGAAGTCGACACGACCGAAGCGCGCGGCGACCGCCTCGACCTCTCTCGAGAGGCGCAGCGGCTCGCGGAGCAGGCCGACCTCGGCAACGAGCCGACCGAAGCCGAGCTCGAGCGCGTTCGCGAGCTGCGCGCGCAGTACGAGAGCGGCGAGCTCAACACGTACGAGCGCATGCAACGCGCCGCCGAGCGCATGCTCGGCGCGTCCGAGTGACGAACGCTGGGGCGGATCGCCGGCCCTTCGAAGCTTCGTGTCGGCATGGGTCCCGGCGCCATCGATGCCGCGCGGGCCCAGGCTACCTCAGGAGTTCGTCGCGGCTGTGACGCCTTCGTGCACCGGGAGCTCGAGGATGAAGATGCACCCCTTGCCCGGCAGGTTCTGAACGCGAAGGCTGCCGCCGTGCGCATCGACGGCCTGCTTGGCGATGGCGAGCCCGAGACCGAAACCATCCTGCCGCTGGTCGAGTCGAACGAAGGGAGCGAACGCCTTCTCCACGGTCCCCGGTGGCAGACCTCCGCAGCAGTCTTCGACTTCCAGCACCGCCAGTCCGTTGGCGACGCGTGCTCGAAGCTCGACGCAGCCCCCCGCGGGCGTGTACTTGAGCCCGTTGCGGATCAGATTGTCGAGCGCCGAACGAACGAGCCGGCGATCCACGTCCAGCGACTCGTCGGCTTCCACGAGCGAGCGCAGGGTCACGCCTTTGAATTCGGCATCGGCAGCCGCCACGGTCTCCGCATCCTTCACGAGCTCCGCCAGCGTCGTCCTTTCTCTTCTCAATTCGATGCCTGAGGCAAAGCGGGCCATCTGCAGGCTGTGATCGATTCGCTCGATCGCTTGATCCAATCCGCGCTCGAGAGCGACGACCACGTCGTCCGCGGCGGGAACCTGTTCTCTCCGTCGGAGGAGCTCGAACGCGATCCGTGCGGAATTCAGGGGGTTGCGCAGCTCGTGAGCGACGAACGCGAAGTGCTCGTTGGCTTGACGCGAGAGCTCCGCATCCCGCCGGTGCGCATATTCCGAGACCGCGTGCTCGATTCCGACGATGATGGCTTCGAAGAGGAGCTCGAGCTCGCGCTGCGTCGGTTCCTCGCCGGCGTCCCTGGCCGTGTCGACGATGGCGGTGCGGAGGGCACCGTACTCGCGGACGACGGCGTCGAGGCTGAACCCCAAGCGAAGCCGCTGCTCGCCGTGCCCGCACGCCATGCGGCGCACTCGGTCGGGCTTCAAACCCGCGTCGTCGCGCAATCCCGCGACGATCTCATCGAGGAACGCCGGGAGGTGATCGATGAGCTCCATGGGAGGCATCGACCTCGGCGCGACCGTGCCGCGCACGAGATCCTGCCACCGATGCAGGACCTCGCCACGCTTGCCTGCCAGCACCTCGTGGAGCGCCATACGGCGCGTGTAGTACGGGGAATCGGAAACACCAGACACGCAACTCCCTTCCGAGGCGCGTGCGGAGATTCCCCGCCGAGCAAAGTTCGGCGGACTTCGGTGCCTTTCTCGGCTTGAGCGTTCAGTTCAGCGGCTTCGCCGACGGCAGCACGAGCTCCAGGATCGACTCCGCGACGCGCTCCGCGGTCACGAAGACGCCCGAGGGGTCGAGCTTGGCCCACGCCGCGTCGTCGCCGCCGGCGGCGAGCTCGGTCCAGAACGGCATCGTCTTCCACAGCGGCGTCTTCACGCCGCCGGGTGCGATGAAGTGCACGCGGACTCCGTTGCCGGCGATCTCGCATTCCTTCGCGGCGACCTTCGTGAGCTGGATCACCGCGGCCTTGCTCGACGAGTAGGCGCCCGCGCCAGGGTGGACGTCCAAGCCCGACTGCGACGCCACGTTGACGATCACGCCGCCGTGGCCGCTCATGAGCCGGATCCCTTCGCGCGTCCCGAGGAAGACGCCGTCGAGGTTCACGGCGTGGATCCGCCTCCACTCATCGAAGCTCGTCTCCACGACGTCTCCGGCGAGCGAGATGCCCGCGTTGTTGACGAGCACGCGCAGCCGTCCGAAGCGCTTCGACACGCTCTCGAGCGTCGCCTTCCACGAGGCCTCGTACCGGACGTCGAGCGCGTGCGCGTTCGCCTCTCCGTTCGCGGCGCGAATCTCCTCGGTCACGCGCTGCGCCGCCTCGTAGTCGATGTCGGCGACCGCGACCCGCGCGCCTTCGCGCGCGAGCCGCCTCGCCGTCGCCTCGCCGATTCCGGACCCCCCTCCCGTGACCAGCACGAGCTGATCATTCAATCGACGCGGCCCTTCCACTCGTTTCGATTCGCGTAGCTCGTTCATCCGCGGTGTGCCGTCCGGCGAAGAAGCGGCGCCCGTCGCTTGCCTCGACGGGCGCCGCTCGCTTCACCTGCCTACATCAACTAGGTCCGTCCACTCACCCCACGCGAGCGACCTTCTCGGCCGCAGCGGCCGTTCCCAGGACGCATTCCGCTGCCGAAGACCGCCGGATCGCTCGCGGGAGTCGGCCGGCCGTACGCAACGGACGGACCAACGCGCGCACGGCCCGCGGATCGACGTCGCAGCGCCGAGTCGAACCGCACTCGGAACACAGCGCGCGGCGCTTGTTCCATCGATGCAACACATCGCGCCCGAGCGGCATTCAAAGAGAGCGGCGCTCGCCGGACGGACCGGCGAGCGCCGCGCGCGTGTCACCCCTGCTGAGTCGCCGGCCCCGCGTCTCCCTCAACCGCGGCGAGGGTCCGCAATGTCGTCGCTCGCCGGCGGCGGCTTGGTCGGGAGCGGTGTCCGCAGAACGCTCACCGCCAAGCACAGGATCGCTTCCCGCAGCGATCTGCGATCGCGAGGCGCGACTTCGCCGAGGATCTCGCGCATGTCGATCACCGTCACCCTTCCACCGACGTTCACGGCCGCGAGTCCGTGCGATCGCGCCGAGGAAGAACCACCCAATCCGAAGAAGTCGTAGATCTCCGAGTTCATGGGAACTGCCCTCCGAGGTTCGAGCCGACCACGCAACGGTCGGACCACTCCGCGCGTCGGCCCGGAAGCGTGCACGCGCGGCGCGCATGAACCGCGGATGGAACACGCCGCGGCGCGCGTGTTCCGGCGCTGCAACACACGGTGGAGCGAGATCACATTCCGGCGGCACGGGCAGCGCAGCTATCATGGTCCCGCTCTTGCTCCGCGGTGGCCGCGACATGCCGGAACGACCGAGCCAACTACGCACGAACCTGCACGAAGAGCCCGCGTTCCGGGCGCTGGCGGACGCTCTCTCGCAGCTCGTCGTGCTCATCGAGCACGAGCGCGTCGTCTACGTGAACGCGGCGGGTTGCAGGCTCCTGGGGCGGTCGCGCGAGCAGCTCGTCGGTCGCGACTACTTCGACTTCGTGCCCGCGATCGACGCCGATTCCATCGAGAAGCGCGCGCTCGCGCGCCGCTCCGGCGGGGACTCGCGGCAACGCTTCGTCGAATGCGTGCAGCACCCTGACGGCCGCAAGATCTGGATCGAGTACACCGTCGACGACATTCGGCTCGAGGGCCGGGTTTCCAAGCTGATCACGGGCCGCGACGTGACGGAAGAGAGGCGCGCGGACGACGCGCGGCGCGAGAGCGACGAGCGCTTCCGCAGCGCGTTCGAGAACGCGACGATCGGCAAGGTCATCGCGTCGCCCGATCTGCGCTTCCTCCAAGTGAACCGCGCGTTCTGCGAGATGCTCGGCTACACGGAGCGCGAGATCCTGGCCATGACGCCGGTCGACCTGACGCATCCAGACGACCACGGCGACACGCGCGCGGCGGTCTACCGCCTCGTGAGCGGCGAACAAGCGTCGACGCGCTTCCCCAAGCGCTACGTGCACAAGGACGGGCGCACGGTGTGGGTCGACCTGACGACGTCCCTCGTGCGCGACCGCGAGGGACGGCCGTCGTACTTCGTGTCGGAGATCCTCGACATCACCGACCACAGGCGCGCGGCCGAGCTCCTGCGCGATCGCGAGGCCAAGCTCGCCGAAGCGCAACGCGTCGCACACCTGGGCAGCTGGGACTACGACGTCGCGAACGATCGGCTGACGTGGTCGGAGGAGCTGTACCGGATCTTCGGCAAGGATCCGGCGACGTTCACGCCGTCGATGCACTCCTCGATGCGCCGCTACCATCCCGACGACGTCAAGCGCATCGACACGCTGATCCGGCGCGCCCTCTCCACCGGCGATCCGTTCGAGTTCGACGTCCGCATCACGCTCGACAACGGCGAGGAGCGCGTCCTCCAAGCCATCGGCCGCGCCGAGCTCAGCCCGTCCGGCCGGCCGGTTCGACTCTACGGCGTCGCGCAGGACATCACCGGTCGCACGCGCGCCGAGGAAGCGCTCGGAGCGAGCGAGCAGCGCTTCCGGAACTTCCATGCGCAGGCTCCGGTGATGATGACCGTGATCGGAGCCGACGGCCGTTTCCGCGAGGTCAGCAACTTCTGGCTGGAGCGCATGGGATACGAGCGCCACGAGGCGATCGGCCGGGAAGCCCACGAGTTCATCACTCCCGAGTCGCACCGGCGATTGCTCGAGGAAGCGGACCGGACCGTGCTCGCGGGCGAGCGCGTCGTGCGCAGCACGCCGCTCACGGCGATCCGCAAGGACGGCGCGACGGTCGATCTCTTGACGACGTGCCTGATCGAGATGGACGCCGACGGGCGCTTCCGCGGCGTCGTCACGGTCGGAGTCGACGTGTCGCACATCAAGGCCGCCGAGGAAGCGTCGCGCGAGAACGAGGCGCGGTACCGCGCGCTCGTGGAGTACGCACCCGAGGCGATCGCGGTCATGGACGCCGAGACGGGAACGTTCATCGACATGAACGCGGCCGCCGAGCGCCTCTTCGGCTACACGCGGGAGCAAACGCTGGGTCACAGCCCGCTCGAATTCTGCCCCGACACGCAGCCTGACGGGACTCCTTCGAAGGAAGCGGTCGCGCAGCACATCGCTCGCGTGCTGGCGGGAGAGACTCCGACGTACGTCTTCTTCGCGACGCACTCCTCGGGACGGGAGATCCTGATCGAGGTGCGGTCGGCGCTGCTCCCCGCCAAGGGCCGGACGCTGATCCGCTCGTCGATCACCGACATCACCGAGCTCAAGGCGCTCCAGGAGCGGGTGCGGCACGACGACCGGATGGCGGCGATCGGCGTGCTCGCCGCGGGGGTCGCGCACGAAGTCGGCAATCCGCTCCTCGCGCTCTCGATGGCCGTGCAGAGCCTCGAGCGCCGTCCGTCGGACGAGTACTCGCACAAGAAGCTGCGCCTGATCTCCGAGCACATCGAGCGCATCTCGAAGATCGTGCGACAGATGAGCGATCTGGCGCGCCCGCGCGATCCCAAGCGGCTCGCGGTCGACGTGAATCGCGTCGTCGCTCGCGCGCTCGAGATCGTCCGGTACGACAGGCGCGCGAAGGAAGTGAAGCTGCGCTTCGAGCCCGCGGACGATCTGCCGTTCGTCGTCGCGATCGAGGACCAGCTGATGCAGGTCTGCCTCAACCTGTGCTTGAACGCGCTCGACGCGGTCGCGGAGAACCCGCCGACACGCCCGAAGAGCATCGACGTCCGCACGTCGCGCGTGGAGCGCGACGGCCGAGAGTTCGTGCGCGTCGGCTTCGCCGACACCGGCCCCGGAATCCCCGCGGCGGTGCGCCCGCGCGTCTTCCAACCCTTCTTCACGACCAAGGCGCCCGGGACGGGAACCGGGCTGGGTCTCTCGGTCAGCCACCGGCTCATCGAAGAGCACGCGGGCCGACTCGACTTCGAGTGCGGCGACGAGTCCGGCACGGAGTTCTTCTTCGAGCTCCCTGTCGCGCCCGCCGGCACGATCCGCAGCGCGAAAGAGAACGAATGAAACTACGTGTCCTGGTCGTCGACGACGAACCCGCGATCCGCGATGAACTCGAAGAGGCGCTCGGCGAAGCGGGCTACGAGACGAAGACCGCGCCGGATGGGAAGGCAGCCGCGGAGCTCGCGCTCTCGAACTCGTTCGACATCTGCTTGAGCGACATTCGCATGCCGCAGATGTCCGGGGTCGAGCTGCTGAAGAGGCTCGGCGAAACGAGCCCCGAGACGGCAGTGATCTTGATGACCGCGTTCGCCGAGCTACAGACGGCGCTCGACGCTCTGCGATTCGGAGCGACCGACTATCTCTTGAAGCCGTTCAAGCACGAGGAGCTCTTGGCCAAGCTCTCTCGCATCGCCGAGCACCGTCGCCTCGTCCTCGAGAACCGCAACCTGCGGCGCGCCGTGGAGGCGGCGCGGCCCGACGGCCGGACGCACATGATCGGCCAGAGCGCCGCGATG
>CAZQHA010000086.1:0-12450 GCA_964592795.1 uncultured Planctomycetaceae bacterium
GGTAGAGCTCGATCTTCGGCGCGAGGTCCTCGATCGACTGTCCGAGCAGGTGCGTGAGCAGGTTCGCGCCCGCGCGTCCCGCCAGCGCGTACGTCTCGGGGTTGCCGGCGGTCGTCACCCAGACCGGCAGCTCCTTCTGGATCGGACGCGGCAGCGTGCGCACGGAAACGTTCTTGCCGTCCACGCCGGGGAACTCGACCGATTCGCCGCGCCAGAGCTTCTGCACGATCTCGATGTCCCGGAACATCGCCTCCTTCGCGTTCGCGAAGTTGTGCGGAGCGAGGATGAAGTCGTTCGGCTGCCAACCCGACGCGATCGAGACGGCGACGCGTCCGTTCGACAGGTTGTCGACCATCTGCCACGCCTCCGCGGCGCGGACCGGGTGGTGCAGCGGCAGCACGAAGCTGCCGGCGCGGATCTGGACGTGCTTCGTGATCGCGGCGACCGCGGCGCCGGTGATCGCGGGGTGCGGATAGAGCCCCCCGAAGGCGTGGAAATGCCGCTCGGGCGTCCAGACCGCCTTGAATCCGTGCGCGTCGGCGAAGCGCGCGCCGTCGAGCAGGAGCCCGTACTTGTTCTCTCCGGTCTCCGATTCGTCGCTCGAGAAGTAGAAGAGGCTGAAGTCCATCGGACGCGCGCTCGTCGTCGCGCCGGCAAGCGCCGCGGACTTCTCCGAGTCCTTGTAGACGACGACCTTGAAGCCGCGCGTCAGCGTCCACACGAGCTCGAGCACCGAGATGTCGAAGGACAGGCTCGTGACGGCGAGCCACACCTTGTCCGCGTCGTGCGGGATGCGCTCGTCGATGCCGACGAAGAAGTTGACCGCGTTCCGGTGCTCGACCATCACGCCCTTGGGCTTGCCGGTCGATCCCGACGTGTAGATCACGTACGCGAGGTGCTCGGAGCGCACGCCGGAGTTCGGCGGCGTCGCGAAGTGCTTCTCGATCTCCGGCCCGTCGCGGTCGATCTCGACGACCTTCGCGGAGCTGTGCGGCAGTTCGTCGCGGAGGCTCGACTGCGTGACGACGACCGGCGCCTTCGAGTCGGCGAGCATGAACTCGATGCGATCCTTCGGGAACGCGGGGTCGAGCGGAACGTACGCGCCGCCGGCCTTGAGCGTGCCGACGATCGCAACGACGAGGTCGAGCGAGCGCTCCAAGTAGAGCCCGACGAGCGTGTCCGGGCCTACGCCGAGCGTGCGCAGGTGCGCCGCGAGCTGGTTCGAGCGCTCGTCGAGCGCCTTGTACGTGAGGCTCTGATCCTCGAAGACGACCGCGACCGCGTCCGGCGTGCGGCGCGCCTGCTCCTCGATGAGCTGGTGCACGCACGCGTCGCGGCGGTACGCGACGTCCGTCCGGTTGAACTCGTCGAGGATTCGCGCGCGCTCCTTCTCGGAGAGCAGCTCGAGGTCCGCGATCGGACGCGTCGGATGATCCGCGAGCTCGCGGAAGAGCGTGAAGACCTGCCGCTCCAAGATCGCCGCATTCGCGGCGGAGATGCGCGATCCGTCGCACACCATCGTGCACGCCGAGCCGTCCTCGCTGACGACGAAGGTCAGGATCCGCCCCGCGGGCGGCACGAACGCGTCGGCGCTGTGCTGCACCTCGAGGCCGATCGGCAGGAGCCCGGCGCCGATCGAGTCGGCGATCGAATGGAGCTCGGGGTGCCGCGCGATGCTGTCCTTCAGCCACGTGCGCTGGCGCAGGACGCGCTCGAGCTCCTCGCCGAACGCGAGCAGCGCGGCGTCGAAGCTGATCGTCGTGCCGAAGTCGATCGCGAGCGGGACGTGGAGCGACACCCACGGCTCGAGGTCGAGGGCCAGCTCCCTCAGGTGCGGCCCGCTGAACGCGAGGTGGAAGCGGTTCTTTCCGCCGATGCGCGCGAGGTACGCGGCGCACGCCGCGAGCAACGTGTCGCGGCGCGAGAGCGGGCTGGCGCGATCGCGGAACGACTCCGGCAGCTCGATGCGCAGGTGCGTCGTCGCGCCTTTCGCGTCGGCGCTCGCGTCGAGGGACGCGTAGGGGACTTCGACCGGCTCCATGCGCGCGAGCCGCTTGGCCCAGAACGCGTCGGACTTGGCGAGCTCCGCGTTGAGGCGCGTGAACCGCTCGGTCCGCTCCGGCGTCAACGAGTCGAGCTGCGAGCCGACGGAGAGGTCGAGCTCGCTCGCGACCTCCGTCGCGGTCAGCGGACGGCCGCACAGCTTGCTGAACCCGGTGAGCGCGAGCTCGCCCTCGCCCGTGGCGACGCGGATCTCGTTCGCGTCGAGGGACGTGACCGTGCCCGGCGCTCGGTCCGACTTCGTCTCGCTCGCCAGACGCGCGCGCGTGACGGCGGCGACCTTGTTCGAGCGATGCATGGTCGCCAGTCCGAGCGGATTGGGATAGCGCCCGAAGTCGAGCGCGCGAACGAGCGCGTCGAGCTCGACCGCCGGCTTGCTCCAGCCCAGCGTGCATCCGGCGATCGGGCGCTCGTGGCGCCCGAAGTACGTGCGCTGCGAGAGATCCTGCACGGTGCGCGTCTGCCGGCCGCTCGCGAGCTCGTCGACGAGCTCGGCGAAGGATCCCATCGCCGCTTCGAAGCACTTGGTGTTGAGCGTCAACGACGTCTCGCCCGGCGCGATGTCGAAGAGACGCTGCTTCAGGACGTCGCCGAGGTCGGCGCCCGCGGTCATCACGTGCCACGTGATGCCGTACGAGCTCTCGCGGTTCATTAGGGCCCAGGCCGGCGTGTTGAGCCCCGCGTAGCGCGGCAGGGGACCGTCGTGGAAGTTGATCGCGAGGCGCCGCGGGAGCTCGAGCACGTCCGCGGGGATCATCGAGAGGTGCGTGATGCTGAACAGGTAGTCGAACGGACGCGCCGCGAGCGCTTCCTTGTAGTCGGACTTGGGATCGAAGAGCGCGATCTCCTTCTCGCGCGCCCAGCGCGCGATCGCGTCCGCGGACGAGATCACGCCCTGGATCTTGTGCCCTTTGTTCAAGAGCACCTCACCGCATTCGATGAGGAGCGAGTCCGCGCCGATCAGGAAACAGTCGAATCGATCCATGTGGCTCATTGCGCTCAAGCGTTCGTTCGGGGGCGGTCAGGCCGCCCTGGTGCGGGGAATGGGCGAAGCGCCGCGCCGGGGGGAGGCGCGCGCTCGCGTCGCGCACTAGATCGGTCGCGCGCGGCTCCGAACGTGATTCGATGAGCCGGTTCCGGGGCCGGAAGTTCCTTCCCATTCACTCACGTCAGGACCCGAGCGCGACCGATCGATGGAGGTCGATGGCGCTCCGATCCCCGACCTCGCCGCCCAAGCCGCGGGCGACGGCAGCAGCACCGGTCGCGACGGCGGACACGGGCTCGACGACCCTTCGCTCGCGAGCGGGCAAGAGCGCGCTCTGGACGCTGTCGGGCTACGCCGGCGGACAGGCGCTGCGCCTCGTCGGCAACCTGATCCTGACGCGTCTGCTATTCGCGGAGGCGTTCGGTCTGATGGCGCTCGTCGCGGTGTTCATGACCGGGCTCGCGCTCTTCTCCGACGTCGGCATCGGACCGAGCATCATCCAGAACAAGCGCGGCGACGATCCGCGGTTCCTGAACACGGCGTGGACCGTGCAGTCGGTGCGCGGGGCGGCGCTGTGGATCGCGGCGTGCCTCGGTGCCGCGCCCTTCGCCGCGTTCTACGGCGAGCCGCAGCTCGCGTGGATCGTGCCCGTGTCGGGCTTGGCGGCCCTCTTCGGCGGATTCAACTCGACGAAGCTCTTCACCGCCAACCGACATCTCAAGACGTCGCTCAACGTCATCGTCGAGCTGTCGTCGCAGGCCGCGGGTCTCGTCGCGATGGTGACCTTCGCGCTGATTTCGCCGTCGATCTGGGCGCTCGTGTCGGGTGGCCTGGTCACGAGCGCGACCAAGATGGTCCTGAGCCACGTGGTGCTCCCCGGCGCGCGCAACCGCTTCTGCTGGGACAAGGACGCGGCGCGCGAGCTCTTCGCGTTCGGCCGCTGGATCTTCTTCAGCACGCTGCTCACGTTCCTCGTGATGCAATCGGACCGGCTGATCTTCGGCAAGATGATCCCCCTGTCGCTGCTCGGCGTGTACAGCATCGCGCTGATGTTCGCGACGCTGCCGTCGATCGTCGCGGGCTACGTCGGCAACCAGGTCGCATTCCCGCTCTACAGCCGCATCCACAACGGCGGCGAGGATCTCGGTCCGGTGTACCGGCGCACGCGCTGGGCGGCGATGCTGCTCGGCGGGACGATCCTCTCCATGCTGATCACAGCCGGGCCGAGCCTGATCGCCACGCTCTACGACGAGCGCTACCACGACGCGGGTTGGATCCTGCAGCTGCTCGCGGTCGGCGCGTGGTTCGGCGTGATGGACGCGACGAACACCGCGAGCCTGCTCGCGCGCGGCAAAGCGCGTGTCCTCGTGCTCGCCAACGCGTCGAAGCTCGTGGCGATGATCGCGCTGATCCCGCTCGGCTACTCGATCGCGGAGTTCCCAGGCGCGGTCGCGGGATTCGCCGTGTCGGAGCTCGTCCGCTACGGCGTCGCGGCGTTCAGCACGCAGAAGAGCGGTCTCACGGGATGGAACCAAGACGTCGGGCTGTCGTCCCTCGTGGCTTTGGTCTCGGCCATCGGAGCGCTGGGCGCGAGTTGGCTCGAGTCGGCCGGCACGCCGCACGTCGTCGTCGGCCTCCTGTGCGTGGCGCTCGTCGCCGCTTCGTTCGGCGTGCCCGTCCTGCGGCACGTGAAGCGCGCGCGCGCCGAGGGGCACTCGCTGCTCGGCGTGTGATCGCTACGGCAGCTTCGACGCGTACGCGTCGGGATCCGCCGAGAACTTCGCCGGACACTGGCCGCAGCAGAAGCCGATCACGCGCTCGCGGAAGACGAGCGTGTACGACGCGTCCACCGGCGAGCCCGACACGGGACACGCCGTGTTGATCGGCGCCGGCGAGGCTCGCGCCGGCTCGGTCTCGAGCGGCGACGACGCGAGGTGGTCGCCGGCTTCGACGCGCAGCGCCGGTCGCTCGCGGCGCAAGCGATCGACGGCGTCCGCGCTCATGCCGGATCGCCAGACGTAGACTCGCGCGAGCTTCGGCATGTCGAGCAGCGCGTCGGCGGCGCCGTCGGACAGCCGTGTACGCACGACCACGAGATCCGAAAGCGCGGGGGCCTGCGTGAGCTCTTGCAGCGCCGCATCGGTCACCGCCGTCGACGTCAGATCCAATCGTTCGAGCCCCGGCATGCGCGCGATCGGCGCGATCGCGGCGTCCGTGATCGCGCACCGCGCCAGCGACAGTCGCGCGACGTGGTCGCGCAACGGCTCGAGCAGCCGCGCCAGGCTCTCGTCCGTCGTCGCGCTCGCGACGGGGGAGAAATCGACCTCGAGGAGCGTCGAACCGGCGGCGATCGGCGCGACGTGGACGAGCGCGTCTCGCAATGCGTCGAGGGCCGCTGGGCTCGCGGCGGCCGCCTTCGGCGACTGCGCCGGCTCCGGCGGCGCTGCCCCCGTCTTCTCGATTCCCGCGACGACGCCTTCGAGCGGCGCGTTCGCAGCGATCCAAGCTTCGATCGCAGCGAGCTCGCTCGGCGTGAGCTGCGTCTTGCCCTCCGGCGGCATGTGCTCCTCGTCGTCGAGCGGCAGGTGCGCGCGCCGCACCATCTCGCTTCTCGCGGGATCGCCGGGCACGAACGCGGGACCGCTGTCGCCGCCCGCGAAGAGCGTCTCCGGCGTCGTCAGCCTCAGGCCGCCCTTCTGCTTCGTCTCGCCGTGACACGCGCCGCAGCGCGCGGCGAGGATCGGCGCGATCGTGTCGCGGTACGTCGAGCGCGCTTCGGCGGAAGGCTTCGCGGCCGCGAGGGGCGCGATGAGGAAGTCGTCGCCGCGCACCAACCCCGAGCCGAAGTGACCGGCCGCCGCGACGAGACCCATCGTCGCGAGGAGCACGGCGCGGTACGCCGCGCGCGAATGACGGACGTACGCGAACACGACTGCGGACGTCCCGGTCGCCGACGCGATGCCTAGGCGCATGTGCAGCTGCACGCGCGCCGGCTCGTATCCGTCCTCGAGGCTCAGCGTGTACCCCGTCGCGACGGAGATCCACGCCGCGAGCGCCGCGAACCACACGAGCACCGACTCCGCCGGCGCGAGCTCCCGCACGGGGCGGCCGCGCACGAGCGCGACGAGATCGAGCGCGACGAGCGCCGCCACGATGCCGATCGGCATGTGCAAGAGCGCGGGGTGCAGCCGTCCGAAGACCTCGATCCAGGCAGACAGTGGGCTCTCGTAACTCACGCGACGATCTCGCGCACCACTTTGCCGAACACGTCGGTCAGCCGGAAGTCGCGGCCTTGATGGCGGTACGTCAGGCGCTCGTGATCGAAGCCGAGCAGGTGCAGCAGCGTCGCGTGCAGGTCGTGCACGCCGACCGGATCCTTCACGATGTTGTAGCTGTAGTCGTCGGTCTCGCCGTGGACGATGCCCGGCCGGATGCCGCCGCCGGCGAGCCACATCGTGAAGCAGCGCGGGTGGTGGTCGCGGCCGTAGTTCTGCGCGGTGAGCGTGCCCTGGCTGTACACCGTGCGGCCGAACTCGCCGGCCCAGATCACGAGCGTGTCGTCGAGGAGTCCGCGCCGGCGCAGGTCCTGGATCAGCGCGGCCTGCGGTTGATCGACGGCTTTGCTCTGCAATCGGATCTCGCCCGGCAGGTTGTTGTGCGCGTCCCAACCGCGCATGTAGAGCTGGATGAAGCGCACTCCGCGCTCCGCGAGTCGACGCGCGAGCAGGCAATTCGCGGCGAACGTGCCGGGCTTCTGCACCTCGGGACCGTACATCGCGAGCGTCTCGGCGTCCTCGTCCGAGAAGTCGACGAGCTCGGGCACCGACATCTGCATGCGGAACGCCATCTCGTGCTGCGCGAGGCGCGCGCGCACCTCCGGATCGAGGCTCGCGAGGGCTTCGCGCTCCCCGAGCTGCGCCACGAGGTCGAGCATGCGCCGACGATCGGCGCGCGACACGCCTTCGGGATCGCGCAGGTAGAGCACGGGATCCGCGCCGCCGCGCAGCGAGCAGCCTTGGTGCTCGCTCGGCAAGAAGCCGTTGCCCCAGAAGCGCGCGGAGAGCGCCTGCATGTTGCCGAAGCCTTGCGCGATCAGGACGACGAACGCCGGCAGGTTCGCGTTCGCGTTGCCGAGGCCGTAGCTGACCCAGGATCCGAACGACGGCCGCCCGGGTTGCTCATTGCCCGTCTGGAAGAACGTGATCCCCGGCTCGTGGTTGATGGCGTTCGTGTGCATCGATCGGACAATGCACAGCTCGTGCGCGACGCTGCCGGTGTGCGGCATCAGCTCGCTGACCCACGCTCCGTCCTGCGCATTGGGATAGCGGCTGAAGCGGAAGATCGACGGAGCGACGGGAAAGCGCGTCTGGCCGCTCGTCATGCCGGTGATGCGCTGACCTTGACGGATCGAGTCGGGCAGGTCCTCGTCGAAGCGCTCGCGCAGCCGCGGCTTGTAGTCGAACAGGTCGAGCTGGCTCGGCGCGCCTTCCATGTGCAGGTAGATCACGCGGCGCGCCTTCGGCGCGAAGTGCGGAGCGCGCGATTCCGCGCTCGCGCGTCGGCCGAAGAGCGACGCGAGCGCCATCGTGCCGAGCCCCGCGCCGAGCGTCGTCGCGGTCCGCCCGAAGAATCGGCGCCGCGTGATCGAGAGCTGGTACGACTCGATCGGATCAGCCACGGCACAAGCTCCCATCGAGCGAGAAGAGCGCGCTGCCGATCATCGTCCAGGCGGCGAGCTCGGCATCGTCGAGACCACTCGGAGGCTCCGAAGCACCCACGGCGACGAGCTTCGCCGCATCGTCGGGCGCGGCGCGGTAGCGCACGCGGAAGTCGGCGAGCGCTTGCGCGAGATCGTCGAGCTCGGGCGCGTCCGGCGAACGGCCGGTCGCGCGGCGGAACATCGACGCCAGCCGAACGCGATCGTCGCCGCTCTCGGCGAGCGTCCGCGCCGCGAACGCGCGCGCCGCCTCGACGAACTGCACGTCGTTCCACAGGACGAGCGCTTGCAGCGGCGTGTTCGTCACCGGCCGGCGCACCGTGCACGACTCACGCGTCGGCGCGTCGAGCGCGAGCATCGACGGCGGCGGAGCGGCGCGCTTCCAATACGTGTAGACGCTCCGGCGCCAGAGCTCGTCCGGCCCGCCGCGCGCGTACACGCGCGTGTTCGACGCCGGCATCGCGACCTCTTCCCAGAGTCCGTCGGGTTGATAGGGCTTCACCGACGGTCCACCGAGTCGTTCCGAGAGCAGCCCGGATACGTAGAGCGCGCCGTCGCGGATCGCCTCGGCGGAAAGTCGCCGGCGCGGCATGTAGGCGAGCCACCGATTGTCCGGATCACGATCCACGACGTCCGGACGAACCCGCGCGTCCTGACGGTACGTGCGGCTCGTCACGATGCGCCGCAGCATCGCGCGCGTGTCCCAACCGCTCTCGCGGAGCTCGACGGCGAGCCAATCGAGGAGCTCGGGGTGGCTCGGCCATTCGCCTTGCAGGCCGAAGTCCTCGCTCGTGCGCACGAGCCCCGCGCCGAAGATCTGCTCCCACATTCGATTGACGGCGACGCGCGCGACGAGCGGGTTCTCCGCGGACGTCATCCACTGGGCGAGCCCGCGGCGGTCGGCGGGTGCGTCCGCCGGCAGCGCGCCGAGCGCCTTCGGCACGCCGCGCGAGACCTTGCGCTGCGTGTCGGGGTGGTCGTACTGCCCGCGCGTCAGCACGAACGTCTCGCGCGGCGTCGCGAGCTCCTGCATGACCATCGTGCGCGCGATCGACGACTGGACGTCGGCGAGCTCCTTCTCGAGCTTCGCGAGCTTCTCGACGCGCGCGCGGTAGCCGGGCGAGAACGCGACCTGCCAGGCGCGCTGCATGCGCACGCGAAGCTCGGCCGACAGCGCGCGTTCCGGCAAGAGCGCGGCGACCACGTCGCCGGAGACGTGGTCGCTCGTGTCTTGCGCGCGCCAATAGAACCCCGCCTCGCCGCCCGTGTTCACGATCTTGAAGACGATCACGTGACGTCCGGCGCCGAGCGCGAGCGAGGCCTCGTCCTGGTCCGCCGCGAGCGAGCGATCGATCTCGCGCGAGGCGACCTCGACTCCGTCCGCGAACAGCCGGAACCCGTCGTCGCTGCCGATCGACACGTCGAAGGACTGCGGCGAGGGCGCGAACACCTCGCGCGCGACGTACGTGACGTTCGTGCCCTGCGGCAAGCCGCCGTTCAATCGGCCGTCGACGAGCGCCGGATCGTGGCGCCAGAACTGATTGCCGGAGCCGAAGTTCTTCGCGCGGTCGAGCGTGCGCTCGCTCTCGGGACCGAACGCCGTGCCGAAGGCGGACGCGCCCGAGTCCGCCGGGAACGGACCGACGAGGTTCCAGCGACCGAACGCGGCCGGGAGCGACGCGAGCGTCGTGTCGGACAAGCTCCCGGTCGAGAGACGCACTCGGCCGAACACGTGCTGCGCGTAGACCGAGTCGTACTGCAGTCGGACGACGAGCTCCGTCCCGCCCTCGAAACCGAACGACGCGTCGGCGAGGAACAGCGCGACGCGTCCGCCGGGATGCCGGTGCGCGTCGGCGGCCCAGCCGAGCTCATCGTCCACGTCGAGGGCCTGAGTGACCGCGTAGTCGCCGTCTGGCTGCTCGCGATCGGCCCACGCCCACACGAAGCGCACGAGCTGCGTGAGCGAGGGGTCGCGCACCGAGTGCGCGCGCGCCTCGATGCCGGTCAGCACGGCGTTGCCGTTGCCCGCGCGGCCGACGCGTCCGTCGAAGAAGCTCGCGTCGGGAAGCGCTTCGAGCGCGAGGAGCCGCCGATGCGTGCCGTCGAGGCGCACCGTGATCGCGTGCTCGTCGCGGTCGGGGTTGGCGCCCGACGCGAGCACCGAGCCGTCGGATTGGACCGCGAGCGTCGCGCCGCCCGTCGATTGCGCGGTCAGGACGGTCCCGCTCTCCCAATCGAGCGCGCTCTCGCGCACGAGCGCCGCGAAGTACGCGTCGCGCGCTTGCGATTCTTCGGGCAGCGTCTCGTCGAGCCGCGCGCGCTCGGCCTCGACCTCGCGCGTCAACCGCGCGCGCTCGCCCTCCTGCGCGGCCGTCGGAACCTCCATCGCGGGCTCGAACGCGCGCTGGGCATCCGGCAGCTGCGAGTAGAGGCCGGGCTCCTCGATCGACGAGAAGTACGCATAGAGCTCGTAGAACTCCTGCTGCGTGATCGGATCGAACTTGTGATCGTGGCAGCGCGCGCAGCCCATCGTCAGTCCCAGGAACACGGACGCGGTCGTCGACGTGCGATCGACGGCGTACTCGACCAGCGCTTCTTCCGCGATCGCGCCGCCCTCGTCGGTCGTCACGTGATTGCGGTTGAAGCCGCTCGCGACCTTCTGATCGAGCGTCGCGTCCGGCAGGAGATCGCCCGCGAGCTGCTCGGTCAGGAACCGATCGAAGGGCATGTGATCGCGCAGCGCGCGCAGCACCCAGTCGCGCCACGGCCAGATCGAGCGACCGGCGTCGGTGTGGATGCCGCACGTGTCCGCGTAGCGGGCCGCGTCGAGCCACGGGACCGCGCGGTGCTCGGCTCCGCGGCTCACGTACGGCTCCTCCGTCAAGAGCCGGTCGACGACGCGCTCGTAGGCGTCGCTCTCGCGATCGCCGAGGTACGCGTCGAGCTCCCCGAGCGTCGGCGGCAGTCCCGTGAGGTCGAGGAAGACGCGCCGCAAGAGGACCGCTGCGGGCGCCGTGGGGCTCGGCGTCACGCCCTCGCGCTCGAGCGTCGCGAGCACGAAGCGATCGATCTCGTTCTCGCACCAGCTCGAGTCGCGCACGGCCGGCAGCGCCGGCCGAACGGGCGCGACGAACGACCAGTGCGGCTCGTAGCGCGCGCCGCTCTCGATCCACCGGCGCACGACGTCGAGCTCCGCGTCGGAAAGCCGCGGCTTGTGGCTCTTCGACGGGGGCATGCCGAGCTCCGGATCAGGATCGGTGATGCGGCTCCACAGCTCGCTGCGCTCGGCGTTGCCGGGCACGATCGCCGAGTACCCGCCGCGATCGGCGGTCGCCGCCTCGAACACGTCCAGCCGCAGATCGGCCTCGCGCGCGGCTTCGTCCGGACCGTGGCAGCGGAAGCAGCGATCGGAGAGCAGAGGCCGCACGTCGCGGCCGTAGCGGATCTCCGCGGCCCCGCAGACATCGGGCGCGAGCGTCGCGAAGAGCACCGCGAGCGTTGTGCGGGGGGCGGCTCGCATCGAGTGCGAGCCATTCTAGCGCGCGAGCTACGCGGCGCGGCGGTCGCGCGAGCGGTCCTTCTCGGGAGCGCGGACTCGAACCGGTGCGCTCTTCCTGCCGAACGTGTAGCGCACGAAGTCGCGCAGGAGATGCGGCGGGTCGACGTTCGGACGAGCTCGCACGAGCCGGACGAGCATCCGGCCGATCTGACCAAGGATCCACGCCGCGCTCGCCGCGTACGCGTAGAGCGCTCCGTGGTGCTTCTCGAAGTACCGCCAGCGAGACTCGAACCAGTAGCGCGGTCGCCGCGCGGGACGGGAATGTCGGACCGTGACGCCCGTGCTCTGACCGACGAGGTGCACGATGCGGGCGCCGGGCACCCACCAACACCGGAATCCGGCGCGCGCCGCGCGGCGGGTGAAGTCGACCTCTTCGTAGTAGAGGAAGTAGTCCTCGTCCATTCGGCCGATCGCGTCGAAGACGGCCATGCGCACGATCATGCTGGCGCCGGCGACCCAGTCGATCGGGTGAGCGCGGTCGGCGAGAGGGGGAGCGATCTTGTACCGCGCGAGCAGTCGCGACACCGCGCCGACCTCGAGCGTCGATTCGAGCTCGCCCAGGATACTCGGGAAGCGGAAGCGGCAGTGCTGCGGCGCGCCGTCGGGATCCTCGAGCCCGCCGCCCGCGATTCCGACGTCCGGATGGCCGTCCATGAACTCGAGCAGCACGCGCAGCGCGCCGGGGCGTACGCGCGTGTCGGGGTTGAGCAGCAGCACGTACTCCGGCCGCTCGGAACGCGAGCGATCGACGTACTTCTCGATCGCGCGGTTGTTGCCGTACGAGAAGCCGCCGTTCTGGGGAGCGACCTCGAGCTCGGCCCACGCGCTCCAACCGTTCGCCTTGATCGCCGCCGCGAGCACGCGGTCCGAGCCGTCGCCCGAGGCGTTGTCGACGACGACCACGCGCGCGCCCCGCAGCTCGGCGGACTCGGCGATCTCCGGCTCGAGGGAGCGCAAGCAGTCGATGACGAGCGGCGCGGTCTTGTAGTTGACGATGGCGACGAGGAGGCGCATGCGATTCAGTGCCTTTCCAGCGCGCCAGACGCCAGGAAGTCCGCGGAGTCGCCGATCGACCGGTGCGCGCGCGGCGCGCGGTACTTCGCGCGTGCCGCCCCGCGCGCCTCCCCG
>CAZQHA010000087.1:0-12409 GCA_964592795.1 uncultured Planctomycetaceae bacterium
GTCAAGGTGCCCGCGTGATTACCGTCAACTTGTCCAGGAAATCGTGGGCGGAACAAGCTGAGCCAATCCTTATTAGGGCCCTCGCTCGAAATCCGCGTTCACCGATCGCGCTGAACAGCATGGGGCATCTTCTTATGGCTACAAAACGTCCTCAGGAAGCCATCCCGGTGTTCGTTACACTCACCGGGGTATCGCCGTTGGATTCAAGCAGCTGGAGCGCACTCGGGTGGTCGCTTTGCGTGAATGGACAGGTTACCGAAGCCATTGAGCCGCTGAAGCGAGCCATTCGTCTCGATCGTGCCAATCTGGTAGCGCGACGGAACCTCGTGGAAGCGTTGCAACGGCTGGGACGCGATGAGGAAGCCAGCACGATCGAAGCTGGCGGGTGAGTTGCAGATCTCACTTCGAACCGATGCGCCACGCTCACTGGCTCGCGAGGTAGCCCCAAGCACGGCCGTCCGTGTTCGAGAAGCCTGGCCGTGCGGACGCCGCGACTACGTCACCGCTCCTGGCTACGAAACCCTGCGCCAATTCCAACACCGTCGGCGAGGCCGTAGCGGGTCCCGGGGAATACGCCGTCGCCTCAAGCTGGCCATTCACGCTCAACTGCACGTTGAACATCGGCGCGTTGAAGAATCCAGTGGCATCTCCAAGCGCCGTGATAACGAGCAGCTTTCCAGCCGGCACCGTGTACGGCGTCCCCTCCCTGATCTGCACCATGTCCCGCGGGTGCGGCACGTACTCGATGCGGATCGAAGCGGGGTTGAGCTTTGCCGGCGATGGGGACGCTTGGCTCGTGGTGAGCGCGACCAGGGCGGCGAGCGCGAGACCGGTCACGGCGGACAGCGGGTGAAGCGTGAGCTTGAGCATGGGCGTTCTCCTTCAGTTAGTGATGCTTATCCGGATGCATGTGACGGTTGCTGACAGTCGAGGCGGCGACGTGTCTCGTATTTGAATCCAGATCGTGCCACCGCGCGACTGCGGAAACATAGGGCGGCGTACATCTGTTAGCGTCTCCGCGCGATAGCCAGCGTCTCGCCTGACCTCGCTCCGACGCCTGGCCACATCGCATCCGTCATTACTCCCAGGAGATCACTTCGTGAATACCCCGCGCTCGCTCGCAATCGTCGCGATTCCAGTTTCACTCATTGTCTTCACTTCGCTTTCAGTCTCTTCCACGAAGCAAGTGACAGTTCAGCCACAGGAGCTCGTACCGCGCCTGGTTGCTTGCTGTGATTCGCGCACGCCAATCTCTTCGTTGCCTTACACGATCTCGACCGGCGGATCGTACTATCTCACGGGTAGTCTCGCGGCGACGGGTGGGTCCACCGGTGTCACAGTGAACGCCGACAACGTTACCATCGATCTCAACGGGTTCACGCTTCAAGGCTCTTCCGGGAGTGGGAGCGG
Organism: uncultured Planctomycetaceae bacterium; assembly: GCA_964592795.1. Classification (GTDB taxonomy): domain Bacteria; phylum Planctomycetota; class UBA1135; order UBA1135; genus JANLUN01. The sequence goes on from CAZQHA010000087.1 coordinate 1,411, forward strand.
AATCGATATGCCGGGCGCAGGTCGCAACATCACCATCTTCAACGGAACGGTCGCAGGGTTCCCAGGCGGAGGCATCGATGGCACGACAGTGAAGAACTGCAACATAGCCGGGGTTCACCTCAGCCAATTGGGTGGTGCTGCCGTAGTCGTGGGGGCAGGTTCGATTGTCGAGGACTGCAACGCAACATCCTGTGACAGCGGCTTCTTATTGCCTGATACAGCGACGATTCGCGATTGCATCGCTAACAGCATCAATGGCGACGCATTTCTGCTCGGTTACATGTCGGTTGCGACTCGCTGCGTCGTCAACGGAAGCGGCGGAGTAGGCATCCACTTGTTGGGCTATGGCATCCAAGTGCGGGAGTGCGTGCTTCGAGACTGCACCGTGGGGATCCTACTGGATGAGACCAGCTACAGCCATGTCGTGCACAACGTTTGCGCCGCACATTCACAGGCTGCGATTCGGAACATCTCTCCGAGCCACCACAACCGCATCGAGGGCAATCACGTTTCCGCGAGCGCGGTCGGCCTTGATATCGACACCGCGACGCAACCCAACGTGATTGTTCGAAACAGCGTGGCTGGCGGGACTGCGTATTCGATCGGATCAGGAAACGATGTTGGCCCGATTGGCACAGCGGCGTCGAGCACGAGCCCTTGGGCCAACTTTCAGAACTAGGAGCCTGTCCAAGTAATCGGTTCGGAATACTCGGACAGCCCTCGGAAGCACGAGTTTGTGCACACAAGCCCGGGCTCCCGCATCGACACGTGCTGTTGCGTGGACCGCAAGCGGAATTCTCGGACAGGCTCCTAGTACGCGACCACGCCAACGGCAGGCGAAGATCTGCATGGTGGCGCGTCGCCCCGATAGCCGAGCCCGCACTACGTGGCTCTCGAGCCTCAGCGGGGTCTGTGTCCAAGCACGGGTCGACAGTGAAGGTCGGCCCGTGCAAACACGTCGCTCACTGGCTCGCGAGGTAGCCCCAGGCACGGCAGGTCCGACACAAGCCAAACCCGAAAGTTGCAGCGGCAACAGTCCGTCGACCCCCTTGCGAAGCGCCGATCGCTACGCCTCTATCGGGTCTTAGAATTGGGACGGGCAATTCGGTTTCGTGCTTGCGAGCGTGTCTACGCCCGTTACAACGATCATCTCTGACCAACCTGTCGCTCGCAGAACGGACTACCGGCGCGCGCTATACGCACCGCTTGTCGTTCGGAGGATTGAGTCGAAACGCCCCGAAAGGAGAGACCGATGAACCTTGTGCTCACGGCGGGTCTCACAGTTACGTCATTGCTGGGAATCGAAGGGCCGCGATCGTCTCCAGCTACTCCTTGCAAACTCACCAAGGTCGTTCCGTGCGACACCGCGTCAACACAAGCGCTGGGGAACGCTGTCACCGTCCATGGCAACATCATGGTCCTGGGCTCGGAACAGGACGACTCCACCAACCCCAGCAACATCGCAACGAACTGCGGAGCTGTGTACGTTTTCCGCAGAGACAATCGCGCGTGGGTCTTGGAGCAGAAGCTCGTACGCTCGAGTGAAGTGTCTGCGCTTCGATTCGGAAGCGCTGTGGCCACCGACGGGCTTCGAATTCTCGCGGCGGCGCACACTGACATTGCCGATCCGGCACCCAAGCCCGCGTGGATATATCGCCGGGATGGCACGACGTGGATCGAGGAAGCTGAGCTCTCGCCGGACGGCCTTGTGCTAGAGGACCAATTCGGGGCTTCCGTCTCCATCGATGGTGATACCGCGGTAGTCGGAGCTCATGGTGGGAATCTCGTATTCCCAGGCAAAGTGTACGTCTTTCGCCGTTCCGGCACGTCTTGGGATTCCGTGCCACAGGTCCTGACAGACCCAATTGAAGGAGAGCAGTTCGGATACTCGGTGTCCGTGAGTGGAGACCACATCGTCGTCGGTTCAAAGACCACTGGCGCGCGGCTCCCCAACGGCGGTGCCGCGTACGTCTATCGACGTAACGCGGAAACCGGCGTCTGGGAACAAGAAGGGCCGATCATCAAGGCGGCGGAAATTGGCGAGTACTTCGGCGCTTCAGTTTCGATTGATCATGACCGGATGGTTGTTGGCGCACCATTCTATGGGGGCTCGAACATTGGCGCAGCTTACGTGTACCGCCACAGCGAGAACGGAACACCGAATCCAGCCGACGATAGTTGGTCACTCGAGCAGATCCTATATCCCACGCACGGTGCAGTGCAAACTGAGTTTGGCACGTCCGTGGCCATTAGCGACCGCCGACTGGTCGTAGGCGCGAGTCCACATGACCATTCGTCGACGCACGACGGCGCTGCATACGTTTTCGAACGTAATGCAAGTGGCCAATGGGTGACGAGTGGCGAGATGACGTTGGCGCTAGAGGAAGTGCCGCAGCGGGATGACGGTTTTGGAAGCGGCGTTGCAATCAGTGGAGAACTGGTTGTGCTCGGCCGACCCGGTGCGAGTGGCACCATGCCGCCAACTGACAATGCAGGTGCTGTCTATCTGTACGACGCCTCTGGCGCGCAGTGCCAAGACCGCCTCGAATTGACTTCGCTGTCGTGGATCGCTCCAACTCAGGGACCTGAATCGGGTGGTAACTGCGTCATCATTGCCGGTAACGGTTTCACCTCTGGGATGACCGCCTCGTTTGGCGGTGTACCGGCTCTGTCGACGATCTTTGTGAGTCCCACTCTTCTGTTGGTCGTGGTTCCGCCCCTGCCGCGCGCACTAGCAGCCGCCAATCCTCGGACAATGATCGCGGCGCATACGCCCGTCGACGTCACTGTCGTGGGGTCTTGCGGCTCGGGAACTATGCCTGCGGCTTACCGATATTCCAAGAGTTCAGTTGGTCCGCCGTCCTTGAAGTGATTACGGCATGGGCCGGATTCGACGACTTATGGTCTTGTGGCACACTGGAGAAGGAGAGGAAGAAATGAAGTGCTCAAACTCGCTGGGAACTGCTCGCGCACCGTATGGCTCCCGATTGCTGCGAAACGGTCTGGTTGGTGCCGCTGTGCTTGCGGTGTGGGCTGAGGCCACTCAATCAACGCGAGTGCAGCAGTCTCCGCACCACGAACCGGCTTCAGCGGCTGAGAAGTGCCTTCGCGCCGTTCGAGACCAAGCGAATCTCGCGGTGTGCATCGAAGCGTCTTCTACACCAACGCTTGGCTCGCTTTACCCGATCTCCAACTCTTGGTTCGTAAGCCCGACCGGAGAGATCGGTGTGGGCACGGTCTCGCCGTCCGCGCGACTCGAGGTGCAGGGAAGAATCAATTACGCGAGCCCACTGAGCGGGCTAGTGTCCGTTTCAGCCAATGGAACGCTCGTTATGGGCAACGGGACTGCCTTCAATGCCGAGGTTGACGAAGGGGCAAGTCTGGACATCGGCGGATTTCTGACAACCGTCGTGTACAGACATTCGGACACTTCTTTATATATAGCTCCCCCGCATCCCAGCGGCGCAAGCAATGTTCCTGCGTACAAGGACGGTTCCCTGTTCGCGCTGAAGAATGCCGCTGGGGAAGATGTGCTTCGGGTGGACGAACACAGACTTCGCGTCCCCTACAAACAAGTGTTCGTCGGAAACCCCGATGATCCTCATCCGAGTCGAATCTCGATCGCTTCGTCCGACATCGCACTTGCCATCTCCTGCAAGAATCCACTTGCCGGCAGTATCGCCGAGCCTCTCCATACGATGTTTAGCAAAAGCACGCTCGAACCCGCTGATACAAGCCGTTTGGCGATCGGATTTCTGGCGAACATGGACGGTGGTGGCGACACCGACAGGCGCTTCAACATCTATATTGATGGTGTAGTAGAGAATCCTGACAATACAACAAAAAGCGCAGCGCTACGCTTCCTGACGCCTTCTTCTGGCAACACACAGCCTTCCGAGCGACTCCGTATCACTGGGAGCGGTGACGTCGGTATCGGCACCTCGGCCCCGACACAAAGACTTGACGTTTCAGGCAACATTTGCGCAAGCGGGTCCATCGCCGCGTGCTCCGACGTCCGTTTCAAGAAGGAGATCGCTCCGATCGAGCATGCGCTCGGCGTCGTTGCCAGGCTGCGCGGCGTGCGTTTCAACTGGCGGGTCGACGAGTTTCCTGAACGCAGCTTCAACGATCGGCAGCAGATCGGGTTCATTGCCCAGGACTTGGTGGAAGCACTGCCGGAAGTTGTGTCGACCGGGAGCGACGGTTACCGCTCCGTCGATTACGGGCGGCTGACGCCCATCCTGGTCGTAGCGGTTCAGGAACAACAAGCTCAGATCGAGTCGTTGCAGCGACAACTCGCAGGAGCGGAGGCGGCCATGAGGGAGCTTCGTGCGGATGTGATGGGTGTGCTTGCACTCAAGAATGACATCGCCGAGTTGAAGCGTCTGGGTGAGCGCAGCTCAAGTAGATAGCGGTCGAATGGTCTGCCCTGCATCCTGTTACGCCGCTATGCCGCGTGTCGGCTCACTGGCTCGCGAGGTAGCCCCAGGCCCAGCAGTCATCTGCCTCAACTCCTCCGTCGACGACCGACACGACGGATCCAGCCGCTGCAGTGAGTCCAGTGGGAACCGCGGTCATGGATACCGCTGCCCCTTGGGTGTACGGAGGGTCGCTAGCTCTCCACACGAACTTCTGATCGCCATCGATGCGAAGCTTGATTGAACCGACGGCCCCGTCAATTCGATTGCGATCCCCGATCGCGGTTATGACCAAGATTCGCCCAGGGGGCACGGTGTACGGCGTATCCTCCTTGAATTGCACCATGTCTCGCGGGTGCGGCATGTACTCGACGCGCAGAGCGGCCGGGTTGAGAGTTGCGGGTTGCGACTGGCTCGTCAGCAATGCGAGAGCACCGACGACAGCGATGGAAACGAGCACCGACGGTAGATGGAGCTTCATGTCGGTCCCGCCTCTCTTCGGGGGCGTGCGAATGCTACGCTCCCTTCCATGGATTGGCTCTCATTCATTTCGAAGCTCGTTGAGGCACTCGCCTGGCCGGCAGTAGTCGTCGGTGTCGTGGTGTGGCTTCTGTCGTCGCGCCCCGCTCACGCTGGCGGCATGCGCCCACCACTTCGCTCGTAGGGAGAGACCTCATGACTTCGTTCCTCCGGCGGCTCTGTTCCGCCGTCTGCGCGCTGCTTCTAGGCACGCCCGCAGTCGCCTCTCAGATCTTCGTACGAGCGAACGCTGCGCCGGGCGGCACTGGAACCAGTTGGCAAACGGCATTCAACGAACTCCATGCCGCGCTCGCGGTTGCGCAGGCCGGCGACGATGTGTGGGTCGCGGCAGGGACGTATCGGCCGGCGAGCGGGACGACACCGTTCGAGCTTCGCTCAGGCGTCGCGCTCCTGGGCGGGTTCGCTGGCACAGAGACACGAGCGAGTCAGCGGGACTGGATGGCGAATGTCACGATTCTGACGGGCGATATGCTCAACGATGATGGTCCTGGGTTCACGAACTACGGAGATAACGCCGCGCCGCTCTGCAAGTGACCTGCTCCCCGAAACCGGACCAGTCGAAAGCTCACACTCGGGTCGGGTTCAAGGGTATGGAATCGGGACAGGTTTCGTCGAGACGGACGCCTCGACACGATCAGCTCGCTCGGTGGACTGAGGCGTCTTCGCCGAAGTCCACCGAGCGAGGAATTCTTCCGGCGACAGTCCACCAAGCGAGCTGTGCGGTCGCAGGTGATTGTAGTCCTCATGCCAGCCCTCGATCGTCGATCGCGCGTGCGCGACGGACGTGAAGGCGTGCTGGTTGAGGCATTCCTCGCGCAGGCGACCGTTGAAGCTCTCTGCGTACGCGTTCTCGATCGGCTTGCCGGGGCGGATGAAGATCAGCTCGATGCCACGCTCGTAGCACCACGCGTCCAAGCGTTTGCCTGCGAATTCGGGCCCGTTGTCGACCACGATCGCGCGGGGCTGGGGCGCGCCGTCCGCGGACGGCCGCTACGTGGCGTTCCAGAGCTACGCCTCGAACCTCGTGTTGAACGATTTCAATTTCCACCTTCCCGACGTCTTCGTGAAGGACCTTCAGACCGGAGCGGTCGCTCTCGCGAGCGTGGATTCCGGCGGTGCGCAAGGCGACTCCGGGAGCGTCCTTCCGTCGATTTCCGCGGACGGGCGCCGCGTCGCGTTCGAGAGCCTGGCCTCGAACCTCGTCGCGGGCGATTCGAACGGAACCTGGGACGTGTTCGTTCACGACTTCGTGAGCAACACGACCACGCGCGTGAGCACGCACTCGTCCGGAGCCCAGGCCAACGGAGAATCCCACCGCGCGGAGATCTCCGCCGACGGACGCTGGGTCGCCTTCGAGAGCGACGCCACGAACTTGGTTCCGGGCGACACCAATTCGCTGCGCGACGTCTTCCTTCACGATCTTTCGAGCGGCGCCACGGAGCGTGTCAGCATCGACGTCGCGGGGACGGGAACGAACGGCGCCAGCGGTTGGGCGACGTTGTCGGCCGATGGACGCTTCGTCGCCTACGCGAGCGCCGCGACGAACATCGCTGCCGGCGACACGAACGGACTGGACGATGTCTTCCTGTGGGACCGCCAAAATCGCGCGACGGTCCGGGTGAGCGTCGATTCGACCGGCCTGCAAGCCGACCTGGGCAGCAGCAATCCGGCGGTCTCCGGAGACGGCCGCTTCGTCGCGTTCGCCAGCGATGCGACCAACCTCGTCGCGGGCGATACGAACGCGTCCAGCGACGCGTTCGTCCATGACGTCTCGAATGGTGAGACGACGCGTGTCAGCGTCGACTCGGCGGGCGCACAAGGCAATTTCGGGAGCGCGATGCGCGGCGGCTACCAGATCTCCGCCGACGGTCGCTTCGTGGCGTTCGACAGCGCCGCATCCAACTTGGTCGCGGGCGATACGAACGCAGCCACGGACTGCTTCGTGCACGACCGACTGACCGGCGTGACTACGCGTCTCAACGTCACCACGAGCGGCGCGCAGGCCGGCGGCGCGACGGCTCCGGCCATCTCGCCGGACGGCCGGCACTTCGTGTTCGAGAGCTCGGCCTCGAACCTCGTCGCCGGCGACAACAACAACGTCATGGACGTGTTCCGGCGCGATCGCGGGTCGATCGGTCCTGTCGCCTACTGCTTCGGGGACGGCAGCAGCGCCCCGTGCCCGTGCGGCAACTCGGGCGCGATCGGCCACGGCTGCGCCAACTCGATCTACGGAGGCGGGGCCCTCTTGGCCGCGACGGGCACGTCCAGTGTGAGCGCCGACAGCTTGGTTATGTCGACCAGCTCGATGTCGGGCAACCTCTCGGTGTACTTGCAGGGGACGGCGCAAGCCGACATTCCATTCGACGACGGCAAGCTGTGCGTCGGCGGGAGCTTCCTGCGCATCGGCACGAAGAGCGTGATCGGCGGCAACTCGACGAACCCCTCGGGCGTCGACCTGCCGATCTCCGTCAAGGGTGCGGTTCCGATGAACGGAGCCACGCGCTTCTATCAGGTCATGTACAGGAACGCGAATCCGTCGTTCTGCTCGCCGGCGACCACCAACCGATCGAACGGTGTGGCCGTCGCGTGGATCTTCTGACAGCTCCGGACCCGTCACGCGAAAGCGTGCCGGTTCCGTAGGTTCGGGTGTGGCGAGGCTGCGCGGCGACGGCGCCGTGCAGCCTCACGCGTTTGTCATTCAGCGGTATCGCGACACGCGTGACACGCTGCGCGCCACGGCGAGCTTCGAAGAATCCTCGCTGTAGCCGGCCTCACGCGACGCCGTGCGGCGTTTCCGGCTGACCCAACGCCGACGTCGGCCTCCCTTTCTCAACGGTTCGCCCTTGCTGCAGCACCCGGCGAGCCGCGTGCGCGAGCAGCTTCTGTGCACGTTCTGCCACCGTGGGCTCGCCCGGTCGAAGGCGTGTCCGCTCGAGCCGCGCGTACTCCGCCAGGATGAGGTCGTCGTCCTCCGGCGTGAGAACCGCCTCTGCGAGCGGAAGCAGGCGCGCATCCTCGACCTGCGAGTGCTTGCGTTGGAGCTCGATGTAGGCGCGCGCGGCGGAGGTGAAGAGGTCGCGGCTCCACGTGTCGCCGTACGCAGCTCCCTCGATCTGCGCGCGCATCTCGTCGAATCGCTTTCGTTCGTGCCCGTGCCAGCGCGCCAGCTCGCGGAGCACGCTGCGCGCCTGCTCGGGTGCTCGCTCTTCGAGTCGCGGGAACAGCCCGAGCTCCTCGCGGTCCTGGTGCAGTCCGTCGATGAAGCGCTCGAACCACTGGAGGACGTCGAACACGAGCTCGCCGTCCAGTTGGTCGTCGATCTGCTGACCGTCGAGCACCAGCTCGAGCGCGTCGAGAACTTCGCGCAGTGTATCGTGCTCGTCGCGCAGGATTTGAATCGCACGCATGGCAGACCTCCTTGCCTGCTCGGTCTCACGCTTCGAACGGCGTGAAGACGCGTTGAGTCCAACCCTGCTATCGACGAGCGCCGCGAATCGAGATGAGCGCGCGGATCGGGATCCAACGCGCAACGAGTGCGTACGCACTTGCGCGTAAGTTGGGGGGTGCGGGGCGCCGGACGTGTAAACGTCGGGCGCCGATGCGCTACGCCGACTGTTGCTCGCAAGCTTCGGGCACGATCTCGATGGGCTCTCCGGTCAGCTCGAGGTGGAAGCGCTCCAGATCCGCCGAGCTGAACTCGTTCCAGCCCTTGCACGTCTGTAGTGCTCCTTCGTGGAGCTGCGTGTCGCACGCGAGCGACGTTCCTCGCGCCGTCTGGCGCGCGAGCTGCCAGCGATTGGCGAGATCGCGCAGCACGGCGGGAGTGATCCGAGGCCGAGAGCGCACGATGGTCGGATGGCGCTTGCGCAGCTCCGTGAAGGTCCACTGCGCGAATCCGTGACAGAAGATTCCTTTGCGGGCCGCCACCTCGCAGATGGAATGCTGGTCGTCGACGTGCTTGAGGAGCTCGGTGCGGAGCGCGTCGATCGCCTGATCGCGAGTGAGCTGTTTCATGGCTGACCTTTCTCGACACGCCCTGCCCGCGGCGCGCGCTGCAGCGTGTCCACCCCGAGTGTCAGGGCGACTTCCGCCCTTGCCCATCGGCCGAAGTGCGCAGAACCGGCGGGCGTTGTGCGAGGCGCTCGGGCGAGGAGCTCAGCCGGCCTCGAGTCGCTCCGTCGCGTCACCTTCTTCAGAAGCCGCGCCCAGAAAGGTCGTTCCAGCCGCCAGCAGATAGAGCCCGAGCGCAATCAGAGACAGCGCGCGGATGCCCACCAGCATCGACGAGAACTCGAGCAGTCCGCCCAGGACCGCGCCCAAGAGATTCCACCCGAGCGCGACGTCCGCGTTTCGCCGCGCCTTGAAACGCACGGCGAAGAGCGTCGATGCGAAGAAGATCGGCGTGCCGACGACGAGAATGGAGAGCAAGAGCTTGATCGGCCAAACCTTGCCCACCAGGAAATGCACGGGCGAGAAGTGCGCCAGCAGCAGCGTGAGCGCGAGCAGCACGAGGCTCGTCCGCGCGGACAGCGATCGGCGCGCCATGAGCAACGTCGCGCCGAGCAGCATCACGAGGAGCGACCCGAACACGACCGCGCTCGTGAGCCAAGTCGCGCCCCAGACGAGGTTCATCTCCGTGACGGACTTCGTCTCGAGCAACAGGAACGCCGCGCCGAGGCACAGCATCTCGACATCGATCCAGCCGCGCCGGACCGTCGCGCGCATCTCCTTCGAGGTCGCGAACACCGCCGTCAACGCCAGCACGACGATCGCAGCGATCATCTGCAAATAGAACGGCGTGAAGCCGCGATCCTCCAAGTACAGGTAGGGCCAGTCGTCCGTCGCGGACTCGACCGACGCCAGCACGTGCTGCACCGCCGCGGAATCCGCCGCGCGCGGCAAGTGGGCGAACGCCGGCCCGCTCATGAGGATCAGGTTGAACATCGAGTAGTACTCGACGACGCTGGCCGGAACTTCGCCGAACACCTCGTAGTGCAGCTTGCCCAGGCGGTCCGCGATGTAGCTGGGTCCCACCGAGAAGTACATCGCGACGCCGCCGGTCGCCGTCAGCACGTTCTTCGCGGCCGCGAGGCCCTCGCGCGTGTACACGAAGTTGTCCAGACGCACGCTGGAGAGCGCGGACAGGCGCGTCATCGAGTCGAGCGTGCCGAAGACGACCAGGTCGTAGCGCTGCTCGGTCTTCTCCAGGAACGAGCGCGCATCGTCGTTGAAGATCCGCACCCGCGGATCGGAGTACGGATGGTTCGGGTGGATTTCCTTGCCGAGCGCGCTGATCGCCGGGTCGATCTCGACCGCGTCGACCGCCTCCGCGCCGCTCGCGAGCGCGATCGCCACGTCGTTGCCCGTGCCCGCGCCCAGGACGAGCACGCGCTTCGGCGGTGACTTCAGGCGTTTGTAGGGCTGGGGGTAACCCTTCTGCATCAAGCGATCGGCGGCGGTCAGCCCGGGCAAGTCCTTCGGACCCGCGACGGGCGCGGGGTACTGGTGCAGCGAGCCGTTCGTCAGGACGAGCGGGAACAAGCCCTTCTCGGTCTGCAGCGTCGAGATCTCGTAGTACGGGCTGAACGTCGCCGCGCGCGTCGAGCCCCACACCGCCACGAGCAGGCCCGCGCTCCCGAGACCGAAGGCGAGCAAGCGACGTCGCGACGCGCGCCCGAGGAGCCATGCGCCGGTCGCCAAGAACACCGCGAACCACGCGACCGGCGGCGTCCAAAGATAGGAGAAGACGGCGAATGCGATCGTGCCCGCGAGCGAGCCCAGGAGGTCCAGCGCGTACCCGCGCAGCGTCTCCCCGGAGCGCGACATCGCTGCGATGCGCTCCGCCAGAAAGTGACCGAGGGGCACGAACGCGAGCGCGCAGAGAACGAACAAGATCAGGATCGGTAGCCGCGTGTCGTCGACGACCGGCGGGTCGTTCAGATCGAGATAGAGGAGCCAGAGGTGCTCACTCGTGGACTCCTGCGTGAAGGCGATGCGGCTCATGCCGATCGACGTCGCCACGAGGAGGAGCATCGCTCCAG
>CAZQHA010000088.1:0-12348 GCA_964592795.1 uncultured Planctomycetaceae bacterium
TTCCGTCTCGTGTCTGGCCGCCCTTCCCGCGCTCTTCGCCTTCGCCGCGCATCCGCAGGAGACCGAAGCCCTGCCGCGGGCCGATGCGATCTTGACGAAGCTCGAGGCCGCGATCGGCGCGCCCGCGGCGCGCGCGAAGGTGGTCCACGTCGTCATGAAGGGAACGATCTCGCTCGACGGGATGGGCGGCGGCACCGTCGAGGAGGTGTACACGGGTGACCGCGCGAAGCACACGATCGAGTGGGGCAAGGACTGGGGCAGCACGCAGGGGACGACCGGTGCGTGGTCGTGGAGCACCGATCCCTCCGTAGGGATCACGATCCGGGAAGGCGACGAGCAGGGCTCCGTGAAGCGACTCTTCGGCATCGCTCGGCGCGCGGCGTGGAACACGCTGTACGCGCGTGCGGAGACCGTGAAGAAGACCGAGCACGAGACGCGGCCGCACTACGAGCTGCGCATGTTCCCGAAGACCGGCGCCCCGGAGACCTGGTTCGTCGACTGCGAGACGCACGTCCTCTCGCGCGTCGACCTCGAGCTGCCGAACCCGCAGGGCGGCACGATCCCGATGCAGTTCCACTTCGCCGACTTCAAGAGCGTCGACGGCGTCGCGTACGCGCACGTGAAGAAGCAAGTCGTCGGCGCGATGGCGATCACGACGAAGTACGCGTCGATCGCGCATCCCGAGAAGGTCGACGACGCGAGCGTCGCCCCCCCCGAGGACGTCGTCGAGGCGTACCAGGACCCCAAGCGCCGCGCGACGGCGGCGCCGGACGACGTCAACGAGTGCAAGGTCGAGACCATCGAAGCGAAGCCCGCGGCGACGATCCGCGCGACGATCCAATCGAGCGAAGTCAGCAAGGTGCTCTCGTCGATCCTGCCCGAGGTGTGGAAGCACTGCCAGCGCTCGGGCGCCGCGATGACCGGCCCGCCGTTCACGCGCTACCACAAGTTCGGCGCGGACGAGCTCGAGATCGAGGCCGGGATCCCGCTCGCCAAGGCGATCGCGGGCGAAGGCCGCGTGCAGGCGGCGGAGCTCCCCGGCGGACGCACGGCGGTCGCGTGGCACGTCGGTCCGTACCACGATCTGCAGAAGAGCTACAAGCGGCTCGAGGAATGGATGAAGTCGCAGAAGCTCGACGCGCGCGCCGCGCCCTGGGAGGTCTACTGGACCGATCCGGGGATCGAACCCGATCCGACGAAATGGCGCACGCAGATCCTCTGGCCGGTGAAGTGACGCCATGCCCGGCTTTCGACTCAGCGAGACCATCGACCGACCCGCTGAAGACGTGTTCGCGTTCGTCGAGAACACGGACAACGCGTCGAAATGGCTCGACGAGACCGTGGCGATCGAGCCGCTCTCCGAAGGTCCGATGCGCGCCGGATGGCGATTCAAGGAGACGCGCGGGACGGGCATGAAGCGGGGCAGCTGCGTCATCGAGGTGCGCCAGCACGACGGCCCCGGTCCCGGACGCCGGCCGCCGTACCGACACGTCGCGGGCGGCGCGACCATGGGCGTCGACGCCGTCTACGACTTCACGTTCCACGCGCTCGACGCGCGGCGGACGAAGATCGAGCTCGAGTGCCGCGTGGCCCCGACGAACTTCCTGGGCCGCTTCCTCGCGGGGATGTTCGTGAGCCTGATGAAGAAGACCGACGGCGAGATGCTCCAGCGCATCAAGCACGCCGTCGAAAGCGGCGGCTAGACGCAGCGACCACGGTCGCCGCCGACCGTGGTCGCCAGACTTCGTCGCGCGAGTCGCGCTACTTCGCCGCGATCTTCGGCGTGATCTCCGTGAAAGTGATCGTGCGTCCGAGCTTCGACGGCTTGCCGTCCTTCGAAGGCAGCACGTCGACCGCGACGCCGTCGATCTCGGCCCAGCCGGCGCTCATGGTCTCGATCGGGCCCGCGGCTTGGCGCGGCTCGAGCTCGAGCGAGCGACCCTGCCAGAGCCACACGCGGCGCGCGTCGAGCGTGCCGTAGTTCGCCATCCGTTTCGCCGCCTCGCCCGCGTCCGCGACGACGACGTCGGTGGGGACCCAGCCCAGGCCGGTCAGATAGAACTCGACCCAGCAGCGGTAGCTCGGGTCGTACTCCTGGCCTTCCTTGTCGGGCTTGACCCGGTATCCGAACTGGATGCGCGCGGGGATCCCCTGCGAGCGCGCCGCGGCGATGAAGAGGGAGTGGAGGTCGGTGCAGCAGCCGCCGCCCTGCGTGAGGCAATCCTGCGCCGAGCCGCGACCGCAGTTGGGCTTCGTCGCGTCCTTCGAGTAGTGGTCGGCGGCGTCCGCCACCGCGTCGAGGATCTTGACGACCTTCTTGCGCGGGTCGGACTCACCCGCGCACGCCTTCTTCGCCAGGTCCGAGACTTGGCCGTCGACGGACATCAACGGCGTGTCGCTCTTGAGCTCGTTCGCGAACAGCGCGGGCTGGAAGTCGCCGCCGGTCGCCTTCGAGAGATCGAACACCGGCGACTCGCGCACGACGGTCGTCTCGACGACGACCTTGGCCGGCTCGCCGCCCTTGCTCGTCGTCACGATCATCTCGGCGTTCGACATCGGCTGGTGCACGAGGCGCCAGCCCTTCGGAGCTTCGACGACCCGGCGGTCGAGGACACGCTGCCACGCGGCGTCCGCGGGCACGGGAACCCACATCTTCACTTCCTTCGCGGTGGTCGGGACGTCCGCGAGCGTCACGGTCTGGCGGATCTTGTACGTGCGGGACTCGGCGATCCGAACGGCATCGGGCGGAGTCTCGGCCGCGTTCTGCGGGCCGTTCGCGATGCTCATCGCCAGCGTGGCGAGACAGAGAAGTGCGGTGCTCATAGTGTCAGGAAGTATAGCAGTGGCCGCCCGCGCGCCCTGGTAAGGAAGCCTGCGCGCTCACGCCCCTTGCATTGGCTCTTTCGAATCTATATCCACCATTCCTGGTGGCGCGCAGCGATTTCGCGCGGCTGCGCCCCGTCGAGGGGGCTCGATTCCGAGTGGATGAACAGGAATTGGTGGCTGGCTTGCGCCAGCGGCGCGAGGAGACCGTCGCGGTGTTCCTCGCGCGCTACCGGCCGCTCTTCTACCACTGCATCGGCCACTTCGAGGGCGACCACGCCGCCCGCGAGGACCTGTACCAGGACGTCGTCCTGTACGTCCTCGACCGGCTCGACAAGGACAGCTTCGACCCCGAGAAGGGGTCGTTCGGTACCTGGCTCTACCGCGTGGCGTGGTGCCGCTGCGTCGATCTGAAGCGCAAGGAGGGAGCGCGCCGGAACACGCGCCTGACGCCGATCGGTGATCGGATGCCCGAGCGCATCGACCCGACGCCCGGCCCCGGCACGACCGCGGGAGAGGCCGAGATCGGCTCGCTCGTCCGCCGCGGCATGGCGGCGCTCGACCCGGAGGAGCGCGCCCTGCTCGAGCTGCGCTTCGTGGAAGAGCGGACGATCGGGGAGATCTCCCAGCGGCTCTCGATCTCGCTCGAGCAGACGAAGTACCGGCTCAAGCGCGCGTCGACGAGCCTGCGACGCGTTCTGCTGAACGATTTCGCTTTGGAGGAGGCGGCCGAATGAAGCCCACGTCTCACGAAAAAGGCACGGAAATCGACCCGCGCGGGCAGCCGATTGCGGATTCCAGCGCGGCAATGAAGTCCGCACGGTTCGAGCCGGGAGATCTCCGCGATCCGCGACGAGTCTCCGAGGCTCTCGCTCACTGGGACGAGCTCGATCCCGCCGCGCTGGGCGCGCTGACCGAGGATCCCGTCAACCGATCGCGCCTCTCCATGCTGCAGGCCGTCGACGGCTGGATGCATCGAACCGCAGCGCGCGCCGACGCACGCGAGCGGCGCGCGGTCTCCGCGGACGGGTGCCCGGACAGCGAGGAGCTGTACGACTTCGGTCGCGGCCCGGGGTTCCGCGCGCTGACCTCGGCGCGCCGCTCCGCCATCGAGGATCACGTCGAGAGCTGCCCCGACTGCGTCCAGATCGTGGCGACGCTGGCGACGCCCCCACCGCTGCCGCTCGACATCGGTCCGGCGATCGAGCCGGAGCCGCTCGCGGCACCCGCGCCGCGCGCGCGTCCCGAGCTGATCGCGCCGCGACGACCGGTGCTCCCCCGCAAGCCGACGAGCATCGATCAGATGTGGAAGCGCTGGGCACCCCTGGCCGCGGCCGCGGGCGTCCTCGTCGTCGGCGGGGTGTGGGTGCAGAGCCGCTACGGCGCGCCCGCGACCGCGTTCCCGTCGAACCCGCTGCTCCGCGGCGAGGCCGGCGGACCGCTGTACTTCCCGCGCGACCGCGTCCTCGTGCCGAGCGCGGCGATCGCCGAGGCCTGGCCGGTGCTCGCGGGCGAGCTCTCCTTCGAGATCGAGCCGCAACCCGAAGCGCAGTCTTACCGCGTCGACGTCTTCCGCCATGACGGAAGCGCGTTCGCGGCGGCGACGCCGGTGAGAAGTCTGGACGGAACGTCGCCGACGCTCGCGCTGCCGGTGGCATCGCTCGGCGCGGGGCACTACACGTGGCGAGCGTGGGCGCTCGAGCGCGGGCTCGAGCGCTCGCTCGGCGAGCGGGACTTCGCGCTCGTCGGCGACGGCGATCTGACCCGCGAGCTCGAATCGATCGCCGGAGAGCGCGAGCCCCAGCGAAGCTTGGCCGCGGTGCGTGCGCTCTTCGAGCGCGGTTACGCGACCGACGCGCGCCGGATCGCTCGCGCGTTGCCGCCGTCGGCCGAGCGCGACGCGTTCCTCGGCCGCATGCCCGGCCGGTAGGCCCGTGGCTCCCCTCGAGCGTCAGGGGATCGCGGCGCTCGGCGCCGGGTTCGCGCTGATCGGCGTGATCTGGATCGCATCGCGCGTCACCGCGGTGGAGGCGTCGGCCGCGAAATCCCCGGCACCGATCGCGGCTCGGTCGCACCAAACCGCGCCCGGTCGAGCTTCGGATCGCGATCGCGAGCTCGCGACGTTCCTCGACGGCTTGCAGCGCCTGCGCGCGAACGACGAATCGGTCCTGCCGGACCTGCGCGCCTCCGCGCAGCGCCTGTGCGCGGAGCACGCGCGGTGCGACGTCCGCGACGTGCTCGCGTACTACGCCGCGCAGACGCCGGAGTCGCGCACGCGCGGTCTCGAGGAGGAAGCTCGCCTCTCGAAGCTGTGGGACGACGTGCGGCGAGCGCGTGACGAGGACGTGTCCTCGGCCGATTGGAAGCGCGCGCGCGCGTCGATCCTCGCCGAGCTGGCGGCGATCGTCGATCGCAATCGCGCGGGTCCCGACGTCGTGCCGGCCGCGCGCGCGCTCAGCCTGCGCGCGCGGCTCTCGCTCGAGCGCGCGGAGGGCGATCGCGATCTCGACGAGGAAGGCTTCGCGGCGCACCTCGCCGACGCGGAACGCGACGCGCTGGAGTGCCTCGCGCTCTTCCAGCGCGCGGGACAGATGAAGCCGCGGCTCGAGCCGCTGTGGATCGAGTGCCGCATCCAGGCCGCGCGCGGCGAGCACCGCGCGGCGCGCGCGTCCCTCCAAGATTGCCTGGCGCTCGCGCGCCAGCTCTCGAGCGAGGACTTCCAGGAGCACGCGATCGCCGGCCTGATCCGCTTGGCGCGCGAGGCGGGAGACCTGAAGGAGATCGAGCGGCTGCTCCGCGAGCTCTCGCGATTCCGCTCGCCGGCGAAGAGCTGGCTGCTCGTGAAGCGTCAGGCCGACCTCCTGCTGCAGCGCGACTACCCGCGCGAGGCGGCGCGCTTCCTCGAACGGTTTCCGCCCACGGATCCGACCGAGCACCGCGAGTGGCAGTTGATGCTCGGCGCCGCGGAGATGCGCTCGGGCGACCTCGCGGCGGCGCAGCGCGTCTACGCCTCCGGCATCGATCTCCCCTGGCCGGCCGACGTCCAGCTGGGCATGGCCTCGTTGCACCTGCGCCAGGGCGACGCCGTCGCGGCGATGGAGGTGCTGGACCGCTTGAAGGACGTTCCTCCCGATCAAGTGCCGCGCGCGTGGGACCTGCGCGGCGGAGCGCACATCCGCCTGGGCGAGTTCGCGAAGGCGATCGAGCCGCTGACGCGCGCGCTCGACAACGCGACGCGCGTGCAGTCGCGCTTGCGCGAGCAGCGCGAGGCCGCCAACACGATCGGCGAGCAGATCGGCGTGCACACGCTGGCGCAGCTCGCCCGGGCGCACATGGAGCTCGGACAAGGCCTGGAGGCCGCGCGCGTCATGGAAGCCTATCAGTCGCTGACGCTGCGACAGGGCGTCCACGGCGCCGGCGGCGCGCTCGAGCGGCGCGAGCTCGAGACGCGCGACCTGCTCGATTGGGCGGCGCGCTTCGAGCGCGGCCTCGTGACGTGGGTCGTCGGCGCGGACTTCACGGTCGTCGCCCACGTCGCGCCCGATGGACGCGCCGTCGCGCACGCGATCGACGCGGGACGAAAGCCGATCGAGGACGCCGTGCGCCGACTGCGGGAAGCGACGATCGCGGGGAGCGACGCCGATCGCGCGCGCTTCTTCGGCGAGATCGCCGCGAAGCTCTTCCCCGACGCGCTGCGTGCGTCGATCGCGCGCGTCGATGCGGGCGGCGCGTCGGACGCGGGGACCGGCGCCGGCCGCGTGCTCCTCTTGCTCCACGGACCGCTCGAACGGCTGCCGGTCGAGCTCTTCGAGACCGACGGAGCGCTCGTCGACGCGCCGCTCGTTCCCGTGATCCTGCCCGGATTGCCCGAGCGACGCGTCGGCGCCGCGTTCACGGCCGGCGGCGTGGAGCCGTGGTCCGTGCTCGGAAGCCCGCTCGACGTGGACGGAGCGCCGCGGCTTCCCGGCGCCAGCGCAGAGCTCGCGGAGGTCGCGGCGCTGCACCCGAACGCGGACGTCGCGGTCGAGGGCACGTTCACGCGCGATGCGATCACGCGCGCACTGCGCTCGGGCGGCGCGGTGCACGTCGCGACGCACCTCGCGTGGGACGTCGGCGAGCGCGCCGATCCGCTCGCCGACGTCGGACTCGAGCTCTCGCACGGCGAGGCGCTCTCCGCGGACGAGATCGCGCGGATCCGGCCGCGACTCGCGCTCGCGGTGCTGCTCGCGTGCGAGACCGGCGGCGGCGAGTTCCTCGACTCGCTCGGTCTGAACGGCGTCGCGCGCGCGTTCCTCGAGTCCGGGACGCGCAACCTCGTCGTCACGTCGTGGCCGGTCGCCGACGCGGCCGCGCGCGAGTTCGCCGTCGCGTTCCACGCCTCGTTGAACGGCGGGGCGCGGCCGTCGGAAGCGGTCGCGGCCGCTCGCAAAGCCTTGCGCGACGCCGGCTTCCCGGCCGTCGAGTGGGCCGCCTTCCGCGCGCTCGGACGGGACTGACGGGAACGACGAGCTCCCGGTCTCAAGGACCCGGTCAACTTTTCCGATAGAGGCGGTGCGCTCGGCGGTCCCCTGCCGTGCGCGCAATCGGAAGGAGTTCTCATGCTCTCCAGTCTCTTGGCACCGCTCGTGTGCGCGGCACTGCCCGCCGTCGATCCGCTCGACTTCCAAGTTGCGGCCGCGCTCGGACGCGCGCCGATCGTCGCGGGAATCCACGTCACCGCGACCCAGTTCCGCGCACGAAACCTCTCGTCCGTCCCACAGCTCTTCGTGTTCAAGGAGTCTTCCGGCGGAGAGATCGCGGTGCGCCCCCTGCTCGCAGGGGGCGAGATGTCGTTCTCCTTCCCCGCTCACGCCCTCGCGGACTTCGAGGTCGAGGTCGCGTCGATCACGCGTGGCGCGTGGAGCCACACGGGCCTCTTCAAGCTCGAGGGGCTGAACACGCACCCGGGTTCGCTCGTGTGGATCGAATCGAGCGCGGGCCGCGCGACGGCGTGGCTCGAGACGAGCGGCGAAGCCCTGGCGCTCGAGTCCGGCGCGAGCGAGCTGCCCAGCCGCGTCGTCGAGACCATCGGCGAGAACGATTCGCCGACGCACGTCCCGGTGATCACGCCCAGTGATCATCCCAGTGGCGACCTCCCGCCCAAGCTCGAGGAGCGTCCCCTGCCCCCCGTTTGACCGAGCACTCCTGACAGAGTCGACAGAGCCGAGGCCGGCACGCGGGTGCCGGCCTCGTGCTTGATGCACCGCCTGGAATCGCTCGCGCGCATCGGGAATCATCGCCGCATGCCGGACCCCGCGCTCGCCGCGCTCGCGCTCGCGACGATCGCGTTCGTCGGACGCGTCGCGCTCTCGCTCCTGCCCGCCGGCCCTCCCGGGTCGCACGCGGTCACAGAGCTTCCGATCACTTGGGCGGCGAGCCACCTGCTGGGGTCGTTGATCCTTTTCTCCGAGCTCGAGCTGGCGCGGGCGCTCGGCCTGCACGCCAACCTCGCCGCGCTCGTCCTGCCGTGGTGCTTCGTGCTCGTGTTGCGCTACGTGACGCTGCCCGGCGGCTTCGTCCCGCGCCATGCGCCTCGCACCGAGATCGGGAGCGCGCTCGCGCGGTCGTTCGCGTTCGCCGCGAGCCTCGTCGTGATCGCCGCCGCGTGCTTGCGTCCGGAGCTCGCGCACGGCGCGGGACCGTTCGCGCGTGCGCTCGCGGGCCGCGCGTCGCTCGCGACGCCGCTCACGGCGGCGAATGCGCTCGCGGCGCTGTGCTTCTGCGCGGCCGGCTTGCGAACGGCGCGCCGCGCTCCGCTGGGGCGCGGCGTCGTGCTGCTCGCGCTCTCGGCGATGATCGCGATGCTCGGTCTCTCGCTCGACGATTCGGCGCTCCTGATGTGCGCCGCGGGCGGCGCGGGGTTCGCGGTCGCGTGGCTGCGCCGCGCCGACAAGCGGGCGCGCATGCTCTCGATCTTCGCGAGCGCCGGCGCGGCGTCGTCCGGCGTCGTCGGGTGGACGATCGCCCTCGGGCTGCTCGTCGGGCTCGTCGCGCGCACCGCGACGCCCGCGCGCGCGAGAACCGCTGCTCTCTCGGCGATCTGCCTCGCAGTCGCGCTGGCGCCCGCCATCGCCGGCGAGCGCACGACGGGGAGCGAGCCCGCGGCCGAGTCGCTGTCGCGCGCCGCCCGGATCGCGATGTCGGCGCTGCTCCTCGTCTCGGCGGCGTGGCTCGCGAAGGAGCTCTGGTTCACGCGCGCCAGCCCATCGAACGCCGAGATCGAGCCGCCGGGACGCGAGCTCTCCGCGCTCGCGCTCGCGGCCGCCGTGGCCTTGGGCGCGTCCGTCGCCGTCGGCGCGCTCGCTCCCGGCCGACTGACGACCGTCGCGATCGCGCCGCTCCTGCCGATCTGTGGTGTGATGGTCGGACTGGCGCTCGTCCGTACCGAGCAGCCTTTCGAGCGCGCGTGATCCAAGCCAGCGAGTTCCGTTGCCCGCGCTGCGGATCGGAGCTGGAGTTGCGCGGCTCCGACGAGCTCGCGTGCGCGCCGTGTGCAGCGCGTTTCCTACGGTGCGGCGGCCTGTGGGACTTGCGCGTGTCGCCGGAGCGCGGCGTCGCGCCCGCGCCGCTCGAGACCCCCGACTTCACGCTCGCGTTCGAGCGCCATGCGGCGGGCGAGTCGTACAAGTCCGTGATCGAGTCGCTCTTGCTCGCGTTGCCGAGCGAGCGGGCGGAGCGGTTGATGCTGCTCCTGCGAGAATCCCGCGGCGCGTGGCATCCGCTGGTCACGGCGCGCGCGGGCGAGTGCCTGTTCCTGGGCAATGCGCTCTCGGGCACGATCACGCCGCTCGCGAACGCCGGCTTCCACGTCCACGTGCTCGATCCGTCACCCGAGCGCGCCCGGTTCGCGGAGCTGCGCAGCCGCTCGCATTCACCCGGCCGCGTGCGCGCGTGCATCGGCGGCGACGGACCCCGGCTGCCGTTCGCCGACGGCGCATTCGAGCTCGTCGTGCAGGAAGAGGGCCTGCCCCGGATCCACGGCCCGTTCGGACACGACCTCGACGAGTGCCGGCGCGTCGCTCGGGGCGAGCTCGTCCTCGGCGCCGACAATCGCCTCGCATACAAGCGCTCGAGCGGCAAGCGCGCCGATTTCCACGTGCCCGGACCGCTCGCGTACGCCCGCGCCGTCGCGCTGCGGCGCGGCGAGCGGACGCTGTCGGGATACCGGCGCCTCCTGGCCGCGCCGGCGTTCGCTCCGGCGCGCGCGTTCGCGCTGTATCCCGACGCGCGCGACTTCTCGCACGTCGTCTCCGTCGACTCGCCTGCGCCGCGGCTGACGATCGGTCCGCTCGAGCGCAAGAATCGCGCGAAGCTCGTCGCCCGCCGCCTGGGGCTCTTCCCTTGGCTCACGCCGTCGTTCGCTCTCTTCGCGGCGCGACGGAGCGGCGCGAGCCCGATGACGCGGATCGATCGCATCCTCCGCGAGCTCGCCGTCCGCGTCGGCGAGCCCGCGCCGGAGGTCGAGCAGCTCGTCGCGACGCGGCGGAACACGGCGGTGATCCACACGCGCGGACGATCCGACGAGGCCGCTGGCCGATGGACGCTGCACATTTCTTTGTGCCCGAACAACGTGCGCGAGTTCGAGTGGCACGCGCGCTCGCTGGGCGAGCTGCGGGCCACGTTTCCGACGCTGCCGGTTCCAGAGCCGCTCTTCGCCGGCGAGATCGACGGCATCGCCCTGACGTGCGAGCGGCGCGTGCCCGGGTGGAGCGGCGCGCAGATCGGCGGCGCGAAGCGCATGCGAACGATGCTCGAGGAGACGTCGGCGCACTTCGCGCGCTTGATCGTCCGCCCCGCGCAGCCGCTCTCGGAAGCGGAGTTCGACGCGCTCCTCGCGCCGCGATTCGCGCTCGTGGCGCGCCACGCGGCCGTGCCTTCGACGATCGCGAACCTCGAACGCCTGAACGAGTCGGCGCGCGAGCATCTCATCGGCCGGCCGTTGTCGCGCGTGCGCTGCCACGCGGACCTGCGCAGCAAGCACATCCAGGTCGACGAGGACGGACACGTCCTCGCGTTCCTCGACTGGAGCACGAACGAGCCGGAAGGGATCCCCTACTACGACCTGCTGCACCTCGCGATCCACCAGCGAAAGCGCGAGGTCCGTTCCACGGCCGGCGCGGCCTGGCGATACGTCCGCGAAGTCGATCCGCGCGACGATCCGGCGCGCGCCTGCCTCGATTCGTACGCCCACGCGCTCGGTCTCGAGGACGAAGTCGTGCTCGCGCTCGAGTCGATCTACCCTGTGCTGGTGGGCGCGATGGTGGAGACGAACTGGGAGTACAGCCGCCCGCGCTGGCTGCAGCAGAACTTCTCACTCTGAAGAACTGACTGGGTTCCGTGTGCCTTCCGGAGCTCCGGTCTCCGGAAACGGCTGAAACCAGCGTCGGTTGCCTCGATCGCTCTTCGAGCAGGCCGTCTTTCAGGCCTGTCAGGAGCGATCACGACCATGTTCACACCGCCCCGCTGTCCCCACCGAGGCTGCGTCCGTCACCTCGATCCCGATCCGACCGCATTCGTCAGGCACGGCCACTACCATGCCCTCTGCCGCCCTCATCCGATTCCAAGGTTTCGGTGCACGGCCTGCCGCCGCACGTTCTCGCGGCAAACGTTTCGTGCCGACTACCGCGACCACCGCCCGGACCTGAACGCACAGCTCTTCCTCTTGCTCGCATCGGGCATCGGCTTGCGCCAGAGCGCCCGCAACCTCCGTCTGAGCCTGCGCTGCTGCGAGCTGAAGTTCCGCAAGATCGCCCGTCACCTGCGGCGCCTGAACCTCAACTTGCGCTCGCAGTTGCCGATCGGCTCGAGTTTCCAGCTCGATGAGCTCGAGACCTTCGAGGGCCGCCGCAACACCAGACCCCTGAGCGTGCCGGTACTGATCGAGCGGGACTCGCGTTATCTCGTGTGGGCCGAGTCGGCGACGATTCGCCCGCGCGGCAAAATGACACCGGCCCGCCGTCGAGCCGTCGAGCGTGAGGAAGAACGCTGCGGAAGGCGCCGCGATCGCTCACGCGGCGCCGTGCGGAGAACGCTGCGGCGTGGAGCGTGCATCGCTCGCGCGTCTTCGATCGTCGTGCTCGAGACCGACAAGAAAACGTCCTATGTCTCGCTCGCGAAGGAGGTCTTCGGAGGGCATCGACTGGTTCATCACACGACCAGCAGCAAGCTGCCACGCGACGTTCGAAACCCGCTCTTCCCGATCAATCACACCGAGGCGATGGCGCGCGATCTGATGGGTAGACTGCGGCGGCGGTCGTGGCTCGCAAGCAAGAAGCGGCGCTACCTCGATCTTGGGCTGCACGTGTTCGCCGCCTACCGCAACTACGTGCGGCGACGGTTCAACGGAGAGAGCTTCTCGTCCGCCGAGAGGCTCGGCTTCGTGCCGCGCAGGCTTCGCGCGAGCGAACTGCTTTCGTGGAGGCAGGATTGGAGACTGGAAAGCATCCATCCGCTCGCTCGCGAGAGTGAGTCGATCGCACAATGGCG
>CAZQHA010000089.1:0-12324 GCA_964592795.1 uncultured Planctomycetaceae bacterium
GTACGGTCCGAACAGATCCACGGCGCTCTGGATCATCGCCTCCGTGTCGGCGAGCTCATCGCGCGCGCCGTCGGCCACCGACGGCTCGGCCCAGATGCCGCAGCGCTCCGAGATCGGGCGGAACACGATGTCGCCGCACGCCAGCGCGATGAGATACGGCGGGATCGGATCGCGCATGCGGAAGCGGAAGCCGCCGTCGGTGTCGCGGCCGAGATCCTCGGCGCTCATCACCGCGGTCAAACCCGCCGGCGCGCGGATCCGCGCGTCGTACGTGACACGGATGCCCGGCGAATCCTGGAGCGGGATCCACGTGCGCGTGAGGATCGCTTGGCCTTGCGTGAAGAGGAACGGCGCCTTGCCGTCGGTCGTCTGCTCGGGACCGAGCCATTGCAGCGCGTCCGACCTCGACGTCGTCTTGTAGCGGACCGTCACGGTTCGATCGCCGCGCGCGAGCTCGATCGTGAGCGGCGCGCCGACGATCGGCGCTTCCTTGCCGAGCGTGAATCGACGCGCGCTCCCGTCCGCGCCGGCGACGCCGTCGATCGCGAGGCCGAGCACGTCGAGCACGAGCGGCGCCTCCGGATCCGGCCGCTCGATCGAGAGCGTGACCGCGCCGTTCGCTTCGCGCTTGGCCATGTCGAGCGCGAGGTCGAGGCTGACGTGCGTGACCCGGACGCGGTTCGGCTGCGCGTGGCTGTGTGTGTCCATGAAAAGCGTCGGTGCGCCGGCAGTGCTCGCGTGCTCCGCGGAGGAGCGCGCGGCGCAACCACACGGCACGAGCGACAGGGCGAGAAGAACGATGTCGAGAGACTTCACGGCGAGAACACTCGCCTCCGTCGCGCTGTCTGTAAACGCTACGCCCGCCTTTTTGCGCCAGCGAAGCATTCGCTCCGGCGATCCGCTCCGCGGCGACCTGGCCCGCGAAGCACCGAGGGCCGAACCGACGCCCGCGCCGACCGCCAGCCAAGTCCCGATGAGATCGACGAGGGCGCGGTTGCCCCCGAAGCTGGTCCGCCACGCCGCCTCCGCACGAGTCTCGACGTGCCGGCTCACCATGACCGGGCGCGACCGCTATTCTGCCGGCCGATGCGTCTCGCCCTCACGTCACGCCTCGGACGGTTCCCGTCATGAGCGCACCGCGCTTGAGTGACCCGCCGCCGGCCAGGGATCTCGCGCGCATCACGCTCGCGGTGCTCGTCATCGGGCTGCTGATCTTCGCATCGCTGCGCGTGCTCGAGCCGTTCCTCGCCGCGGGCGTGTGGGCGGCCATGGTCGTGATCGCGACGTGGCCGCTTCTGCTCCGCGTCGAGGCGCGCGTCGGCGGCCGGCGCTGGCTCGCGGTCGCCGTGATGACGCTGGCGATCCTGCTCGTGCTCGTCCTGCCGCTCGTCCTCACCGTCACGACGATCGCGCGGAACTCGGACCAGATCGTCAATTGGGCACGCGACACGGCGAGCGCGGGCCTTCCGCCTCCGCCGGCGTGGGTCGAGAAGATCCCGCTCGCCGGTCAGAAGATCTCGCAGGAGTGGGCGCGACTCGCTTCGTCGAGCCGTGAGGAGCTCGCGCAGATGGCCGCTCCGTACGCGCGGGAGGCGATCCAGTGGTTCGTGCAGCAGGCAGGCGGTGTCGGACGCCTCCTGGTGCACCTGCTCCTGACGCTCGTGATCATCGTGATCCTCTACATGACCGGCGAGAAGGCGGCGACCGGCGTGCGACGGTTCGCGCGGCGGCTCGCAGGCGAACGAGGCGACGGCTCGATCGTGCTCGCAGGCCAAGCGGTGCGCGCCGTCGCGCTGGGCGTCGTCGTCACGGCGCTCGCGCAGACGACGGCGGCCGGCCTCGGGCTCGCCGTGTGCGGCATCCCGTACGCGATCGTGTTGACGGCGGTCATCTTCGTGCTGTGCATCGCGCAGTTGGGGCCGATCCTCGTGCTCGCGTCGGCCGTCGTGTGGCTCTACTGGAAGGGCGATCCGGTGTGGGGCACGGTGCTCTTGGTTTGGACGTGCGTCGTGGGCACGCTCGACAACGTGCTGCGACCCTTCCTCATCAAGCGCGGAGCCGACCTGCCGCTCCTCTTGATCTTCGCCGGCGTGATCGGCGGGCTCGTGAGCCTCGGCATCATCGGCCTGTTCGTCGGTCCCGTCGTGCTCGCGGTGACGTACCGGCTGCTCGAAGCGTGGATCTCGGACATCGATCGCCCGGGGAGCGAGACCGAGGCGCCTGGCATGTCCTCGCTGGCGAGCGGCGGGGTGGAGCGCGGCAACCCGATGGGCGACGAGTAGGAAGAACGCGGACGACGCGCGCCGAGCCGTGTCCCGCGACGCCCTCCCCGCACACCCAAGATTCGTGGAATCGTGACCACGCCGTGAGTGGGCTAGTCGACCGAGATGGTCAAGTCGAGCATCTTCGTCGGCACCGACCTCAGCATTCCCTCCCGCCCCGTTGCTCGCCGCGCCGAGCAGCTTGCGCGCATGCTGAACCGGCGGCTCGTGCTGGGTCACGTGTCGCCGGATCCGGATGGCATACTGGCTCCCGCGGTCGTTCCCACGGCCTGGAGCACGAACATCGGCGCGACGACCCGCGCGTCCGCCGGCGCGCCCGCGAGTGCTGCCGCACGCCGCTCTTCCGAAGCGCTCGAGCGCTGGACGCGACAAGCCGGCATCGAGCCGGACGCCACGCGAGTGCTCGTCGGTCGGACGCACACCGCCCTCCTTTCCGCGGCGAAGGCGGCCAACGCGCGGCTGGTGGTCACCGGCGCTCACCGCGGCGGCGCGAAGGCGAAGACTTATCTTCTCGGAACGACCGCGGACCGCGTCCTGCGCAAATCGGTCGTGCCCGTGCTTCTCGTGCGTCGAAGCGCGCGCCAGCCGTACCGCTCGGTGCTCGTGGCGCTCGACCTCGGCAACACGAACTTGCAGTTGGTCCACGCCGCGCGCGAGCTGGCGCCGGATGCGACGTTCCACCTCGTGCACGTCGTCGACCGCACTCCGAAGAAGAGGCTCGAGCGCGCGCACGCCTTGCAATCGGCGCGCGAGCGCTTGGAAGCCCTGGCGCGAGCCGCGCATCTGCCCGAGGACGTCGTCGAGCGGACGGTTCTCGAAGGCGACCCACGAGAGCGCACTCTTCAAGCCGCCTCGCGCAAGCGCGCCGATCTGATCGTCGTGGGCACGCGTGCGCGCAAGGGACTGGAGCGCTTGCTCCTCGGCAGCACCGCCGAGCACGTCCTGCGCTCCGCCGACGTGGACGTGCTCGCCGTTCCGCCGGCGCGGTGAGGCGGGCCGATCACCGAAGCCCGATGGGCGGGCTCGATGCTACGGGCTCGCAGCTTTCTGCAAGAGAAGGCGACGCGTGCCGGCCTCGTCGTAGTAGTACGCGAGCCGACCTGGAATGCATCCGACGAGCGTCCCGGACATCCGCGCCTCGACCTCGGCGATCGCGTCCTTCAGATCCATCTGCTTGCCGTCCAACGTGGAAGCGGCGGAGATGAGGTGACACGAAGGCGGGGCGCCTCGCCCGCGGAGGAACGCGGCGACGTCGACATTGGACGGAATCTCGGTCGCGTAACGTAGGTCGATGTCGCCGCAGTGGTCGAGCTTCTCGACGATCGAGCGGCGGCGCTTGGGATTCGCCAAGAACGCCTTGTAGCGCTCGCGCTTGGCTCGAACGATGAAGGCGTCGACGAGTGCTTCTTCCACGGACGTCATGCCGCGGCCGAGATCAGTCCACCGGCTCTTGGCTGCCGACCGCGTAGCTCTCGCGGACGTGCTCGAGGAACGGCTCGTCGAGCTCCTCGACGCTCGAGAGCCGGAAGTGGTGGACGAAGTCGCGGCCCGCCAAGGCATCCACGCGGCGATAGAGCGGATGGTCGCGCTCGCGCTTCATCCACAGATGGCACGCGAGCCAACGGCGCCGCGGCACGACGGCGAGGAAGCGAGCGCGCGTCTGGAAGACGATGCGGGTCTTCTCGGCGTAGCACTTGGCCGGACCGACGCGCGCCACGAAGTCGCGCAGCGCGGCGAAGAGGCGCGCCGCCTCGGGCTTGCCGTCGAAGCGCGCGCTCAGCGAGTAGCGGCCGCACGAGTGGCTCATATTGCGCGTGACGAAGCCGTGGCCGCACCTGGGACATCGCCACAGAGGTTTCGGATTGCGGCTCGCGGGTCGCGCCTGCTTGCGGTGATGACTCATCTTCGATCGTGACGTCCTCGCCGAGAGCCATGCTAGCGCGCGAAACGCCATGCGCGTCGGCGGAGGCACGCAGGGCGATGTCTGAGCCAAACGAGCGTGTCAACAACCGAACTGACGGAGATGGTGGTCGGCGTGCTTCCACGTGAGCCGACACCAACCTTCGTGCGTCAGCGGGCCGAACGTGGGATGCCGTGCGGCGCACGCAGTGGACGCCATCCGCTCGATGAGCTTCTCCAACGTCGCCAAATCGTCCGTCCAAGTCGTAGGCGCAGCCGACAGCATCTCGGGCGCCGTCTCGATCTTGCCGCGCGGCGGAGACAGCGGCGAGTACACGACGAGCCACTTGAGCAACGTCCGACTCGGGAGCGTGTCGACAGGCTTCGCCGTCAGGTCGCCGAGCCCGATACGGAGAGCGTCGGCGAGATGGCACACCATCCCGTGCGCGGTGAACTTGCCCCACAGCGACTTCGAGGACGGCTGCAGCTGTCGCAAGCGCTTCACGAGCGCATCGCGATCGGCGGAGTCGAGGAGGGTCGGCATCGGGGCGTCGTAGAGCTCTCAGCGTGGCTGCGAAACGGCGGACGTCAAGCGCGCGGTCTCCATGGGGCGCGCATACCTCGGTCCTTCAGGGAACTCCCGGCCTCCGATTCGCGTGCGGCTTGCGGGTGCCGCGCATCGCCGAGTGCACCTCGCGCAAGAAGTAGGCGAGGCCGACGACGAGCGCCAGCGTCGCGGCGGTGAAGACGCCGGCGATGCACCATTTCAACGATGCCTCGATCAGCACCTGGAGAAAGAGCGCGGCGATCGCGACGCACACCAAGAGCGCCGCGACCGTGCACGCCGTGATGGCGACGCTCGTGAAGTGCCGACGGCGCTCCAGTGTCTGGAGCTCGAGATCGATCGCGCTCGGATCGGTGGACCGAGCACCGGTCTGGCCCTCGGTGAGGGTCCTCACCCGATCGATGATCCTGGACAAACGGCCCGCCATCACGTTGAGCATCCCCGCGATGCCGGTGAGCAAGAAAACGGGCGCGAGCGCGAGCTGGATCGCCTTCGCGATGTCGTTGAAGCCGTCGGTGGTCTCGAACATTCTGGCGGCGCTTCCGTGCGCTCGTTGGGTGAGTTCCCGGCCGTCCCCGCAGCTCGATCCGTTTCGAAGCCGCGCGCGCTACTTCTTCCTCGTCGACTTCGGCTGCGGCTTCTTCGTGGTGCGCTTCGACGCTGCGGTGGCGCCGAAGAGCTGATAGCTCTCTTTCACCCAGCGACTCAGTACGGGCGCGTCGAGCTCCGCCACGTCGCGTCCGAGCGTCACCCAGCCGTTGCTGCCGACTCGAATCGAGGACGGCATGAGCTTCGACAGTCTCTGCGCTTCATCGAGCGACGCACTCAACTTGAGACGCGCGTCCTTCGGACCCACGAACAAGAAGGCCTTCTTCGCGACGGTGAACGTCTTGGATTCGAGAGAGGTCCCGGCGCACGCGATTCCGGTGGAGACGTCGGGCAGCGCCGCTGCCGCTTTCGTCAAGATCGACACGACCTTGGATTCGACTCGTTTCGGTTGAGGCATGAACGACAGCTCCGGTGGGAAGGGCGGATGCTACCGCGTCGCGCTCGAAGCAATCCAGCTCCGCTCGCGTGCGTCGGTCCGCAGGCCCATTCCCCGCGTCTCGAATCCGTGCCCGGCTCGTCCGCGACGGCCGACTCGCCCAAGGGTCGCGGCGGGCAAACACCTTTCGATCGGCGAATCACTCGAGGCCGAAGACGTCTCGCAGCTGGCCATCGAAGTACGGAAACGTGAACACGCTGAAATTGCTCGGGCGTTGAGCCGGTGCTGCGTGCGCTCCGATTCGGACGAATCGATCGACGTCCTGCTTTCGACGCGGCTCTCCAACGAGGAACTGCGATACATGCCAGCCCGACACGGAATCGCGAAGCGTGAGACGCGGCAGCTCCGACGGTTCCGGAAGACTCGGACCGGTCCAATCGAGCGGCTCGCAGATCGCGTGCCGCCCTCCCTTGTCCGAGTGATGTCCGATGACGCGGAACAGCGTCCACGAGCCCGAGCTCAACCGATACGCGATGACTTCCCCCACGCTCCATGCGTTGGCGGCGACGAACGGCCTGGCGATCCGCTGGACAGCGGGTGGTGCGGTTTTCAGACGCGATTCGAGCTCGACGAGGACGCGCTCGCGCTTGCGACGATCCGTTGAGCTCGTCCAACGACGTAGATCGGATCCGCTCTCGATCACACGGAGTGCCTCGGCTGTCGCGCGCGCCTGCGGACGACCGACGCGCCACGCCGTGTCCGCGATCGCAAGCCAGAAGACCGGCGCCTCGTCGTGATCTGCGAGCGAGGTCGAGTACTCGGAGGCGAGACGTTCCACGGCCTCGTCCGCGGACAGGCCCATCCCGATGAGATTCCGAAAGTCGCTCCGGAGATCGGCCGCCAAGTCGTCCGAATACAGTGCCGTTCCCCAAGTGCCCATGCTGTTTCTCAAGCGTCGGCGACGCGCCTGACCATACCCCGCGGTCCCGGCTCGATCCTCGCGCGCAAGCCCGCCGACTCGAACGTTCGGCGCACGGTCTCCGGTGCCGGGCGAAGCTTGCGGTAGCTGCTGACGCGCGTGGCCCAGGCGGCGGCAGTGCGCTCGTGCAGCAAGTCGTGCACCCGGACGTGATCGCCGGACTCCTCGAGGAAGCACGTGAGGATGCGCTTCTCCTCCGCCCGCACGGGAATGAAGCGCGCGTCGCCGGAAGGCAAGCGCGTGTAGTCGCGGAATGTCGCGACGAAGCGACCCGTCGCCGCGAGATGGGGGGCGACCAAACGGCTCGACTCGACGACGGCGGCGGCCGACTCGAGGTGCGTCAACGTGTCCCCCATGCACAGCATGAGATCCGCGCGCTCGCCGTTCGCCAGATGGTCCGACTGCCCCGCCGCGAACGCTGCGTCGGCGCCGCCCACCCTCCAGGAATAGATCGGCGCCAGCAGCGTGTCGTAGTGCTCGGTGACGGATGACATTCGGTGCGCGACGACTAGCCGGCCTGCCCACTCGCGAGCGCGTGCAGCTTCAGCACGGTCGCCCAGTTGCGCGACGTCGCGGACTTGCCCGCCTTGCCGACCAAGGCCGCGCCGGCCTTGCTCTCGAGGATGCCGTTCGCGCAGTAGAGATACGCCGCGTGCTTCCCGATCACGAGCTTCTCCGGCGGCACGACGAGCGGCTCGAGCACGGCCAAGCTCTTCGCTGCCTTGTCGTCCTGCACGAAGGCGACCAGGAATCGCGAGTGGTGCTCGTCCTTCACCTTGAGCTTGTTCGCGGACACGATCGCGTCGATCTCGTCCGCCGACTTGACGATCACGGGAACCTCGACGCCGAGCCGATCGAGGATCGCGGCGGCGATCGTCGTTGCGAGCTTCGCCGGCGCGCCCCGCGGCGCATCGAATACCGCGTTTCCGCTGTTGAGCAGCGTGACCACGCCGGTGTAGCCCAGCTGCGCGAGCAGCGTTCGCAGCTCCGCCATCGGGACGCGCTTGCCCTTGCCGACGTTGACTCCACGGAGCAGCGCTACGTACTTCGGCATCGCGACGTCACCGCTGGGCTTCTCGACGCCGTCGTCGCCGAGCGGCGTGTTTCAGCGCCATCGATCCGCCTATCGTTGCCACAGCCCGATCTGGACGCCGCCGAGGAAGTAGACGCGAGAAACCAGGTGACGTCGCCTCTCATCGCTTCGTACGGCTCGCCTCGGCGCCGCCGTTCCGCGCGGGCCGGAACGAGATGCCCATGACGTAGCCGAGGGTCGCTCCGAGGAGCGCGCCCCACATCGGCGACACGGCGCTCCTCGAGCCGGCCCACCATCCAAGGAGCGCGAAGAGGACGGTGTTCCCGAGGACGTACAGGGTCGATTTCATGCGATCACGATAGCCGGACGCGCGGCGGACGGGCCCAAACCCGCTCCTTCGAGCCGCACGGGACCTCTCCGTCCGAGAATTCCCGGAACGCTGACGGTCCGCGGCCCCGCGATGGCGCATGGGCGGGTGTGTCCCCCCCGACCCCCAATCCCGCGCCCGTCATGAAGCTCCATCCCCTCCTCCCGTCCCTTCTCCTGTGCTCCGCCGCCGCCTCCGCTCAGACCATCGTCGTCGACCGGGGGAGTGAGGACGTCACAGATTTCGGCGGCTCGCAAACCGTGAGCGACCTGCCCGGTCCCGACGGCCGCATCACTCTGCGCGAGGCCGTCCTCGCCGCGAACAACACGCCCGGCCCGCAGACGATCGCGTTCGCCATCCCGCAGAGCGATTGGTTCCCTCCGGCCGGCGGCGAGGCGTGGATCGTGCTCGAGAACCAGGTCATGGTCACGTCGGACGACACGACGCTCGACTTCTCGACACAGACGGCGTTCACGGGCGACACGAATCCCAACGGCGCCGAGGTCGCGCTCCAGTACGTCGGCCCGCCCGCCGGGATTCCGAGCCTGTGGCTCTATGCGAACCACTGCACCGTGCGCGGCCTGGGGCGAGCGATCGGCAACAACTTCTCGAACGGGCTGTGGATCACCGGCAATCACAACGTGGTCGTCGGATGCACGACGACGAGCATGCGGATCCGCGGCGACTACGGCGGCGGTGACTTCAACCAGATCGGCGGCGCGCTGCCGGGCGAGGGCAATCGCTTCACCGACGGCTGCGACATCACCTCGGCCGCGAACGACAACGTCATCGTCGGCAACACGTTCAATTGGGGCCTGCGGATCAGCGGCGACACCTTCTACGGCACGTGCAACCGCAACCGCGTGGCGAACAACGTCCTCGCCGGGTACGGATACTACGGCGAGGAGGGCTTCCCTCTCGGCGTCCAGCTCCAGCTCCTCCACGCGGTCGACACCGTCGTCGAGTCGAACCGCATCGGAACCGCGGACGGATTGACGGATTACCCCGGCCGCAGCGGCACCGTCGGCATCGAGATCGGCCGCGGCTCGACCGACACGCTCGTGCAGGACAACGTGATCGTCGCGATCGACATGGAAGGCACGAACCATTACTTCGGACAGCGGTTCGGCACGGGGATCGAGATCGAAGGTGGCGCGCTGCGAACGACGATCGTCGACAACCTCATCGGCGTCGGCATCGACGGCACGACGCCGCTCGGCAACGTGCTCGGCGTGGCCGTGCAGTCCGATCCGAACGGATCGCCGCAGACGGTCGAGCTGGGCGGCGTTCTCGCGGGTGAATCGAACGTGATCGCCAACAATCGCACGCTCGGCGTGCGAGTGACGGGTACGGCGTCCGGCGTCGCGATCCGCGGCAATTCGATCCGCGACAACGGCGGCCTGGGCATCGACCTCGTCGGATTCGGATCGATCGACGCCGGCGTCACGCCGAACGATCCGCTGGACGCGGACTCGTTCGGGGGGAATCACCTGCAGAACTTCCCCGTGCTCCAGCGCGCGGTCCGCGTCGGTCCGGCGACGCGCGTCGCCGGCCGTCTCGATTCGGAGTCCGCGCAGACCTTCGTCATCGACTTCTACGCGAGCCCCATCGTCGATCCGAGCGGCTTCGGCGAGGGATCGACGTACCTCGGCTCCACGAACGTGACGACCGACGTGCGCGGACGCGCGAGCTTCGTCGCGAGCGTCGCCAATCCTCCGGCGGGCTGGGTCGTCGTCGCGACGGCGACGCAGCTCGCGCTCGGCGAGACCTCCGAGTTCTCCGCGCCGGCGGCGGGCGCGTTGATCCGAGCGCCGCAATCCCTCACACAGCATCCCTGATGGACGAGCTCGGTAGCGGCGGGGTCGTGTGCTCTCGAGCACGCTCCTGAGCGCGAGCGCACACGCCAGCCGCTCCGGGCTCTCATTCCGCGACGCCCGACTCCGACGGGAGGCGGGCGTCCCCTGTTCGGGCGCTCGGAGGTGCGCGTTCGCCGGGCAAGCGGCCATCCTTCGCGGGCGAGCACCGGCCGGCGCCCGCGCTCAGGGGCCGCGGCGCCGCGGGCGGTATCATCATTGCCAGCGCCCGCTGGCCATGTCCGACGTCACTCGCATCCTCGAGGAAGTCCGGCGCGGCGAACCGGGCTCGGTGGAGCGTCTGACCGACCGGCTGTATGGCGAGCTGCGCCAGCTCGCCCGGCGCGAGATGCGGGCGGAGCGCGCCGACCACACCCTCGAGCCGACGGCGCTCGTGCACGAGCTCTATCTGAAGCTCCTGTCCGGCGCGGACACGCCGAGCTTCCAGAACCGGGCGCACTTCTTCGCCGCGGCCGCGAACGCGCTGCGGCGGCTTCTCGTCGAGCACGCGCGAGCGCGCGCGCGCCTGAAGCGCGGCGGCGACCGGCAGAGGGTCGAGATCGACGAGCTGACCCTGCCGTTCTCCGAGGAGCACGACGCGCGCGTGCTCGCGCTCGAGGCGGCGCTCGAGCGGCTGGCGCAAGTCGATCCGCAGCGGGCGCGGCTCGTCGAGCTGCGTTTCTTCGGAGGTTGCACGGCCGAGGAGGCCGGCGCGGCGCTCGCGATGTCGGAGAGCACGGTGACGCGCGAATGGCGGCTGGCGCGGGCCTGGCTGCAGGATCAGCTCGACGGCCGCGCGCGCGATGGACGCTGAGCGCTGGCGCCGGATCGAGCGCATCTTCTACGGCGCGCTCGACGTTTCCACGGGGAAGCGCGGCGGGTTCCTCGAGCGCGAGTGCGCCGGCGACGA
This sequence comes from uncultured Planctomycetaceae bacterium, assembly GCA_964592795.1. Lineage (GTDB taxonomy): Bacteria > Planctomycetota > UBA1135 > UBA1135 > JANLUN01. The sequence continues at coordinate 10,874 of CAZQHA010000089.1, forward strand.
GTCGCTGCGCGCCGAGGTCGAGCGGCTCCTCGCGATCGACGGTTCGGAAGACGACATCGTGGCGCGCCACGGCGTGCTGCCGGCTCAACCCATCGAGCGCCCCGACCCGCTCGTCGGGCGAGTGATCGGCGCGTATCGACTCGTGAAGCGGATCGCCGCGGGCGGGATGGGCGTCGTGTACCGCGGCGAGCGCGCGGACGGGCTCTTCGCGCAGGACGTCGCGGTGAAGCTCGTGCGCGGCGAAGTGCCCGACGAGTACGCGTTGAGACGCTTCGACGTCGAGCGGCGCACGCTCGCGTCGCTGACCCACGAGCACATCGCGCGCCTCTACGACGGCGGCACGACGCCCGAGGGCACGCCCTACCTCGTGATGGAGTTCATCGACGGCGTGCCGATCGACGAATGGTGCGCGAAACACCGCCTGCCCGTGAACGCGCGCCTGAAGCTCTTCGCCGACGTCGCGCGCGCCGTTCACTTCGCGCACCAGAACCTCGTCGTGCACGGCGACCTGAAGCCGCCGAACCTGCTCGTCGACGCGCGCGGCACCGTGAAGCTGCTCGACTTCGGCATCGCCCGCCTGACGGCGAGCGAGGACCGCGACGGCTTCGAGCGCACGCTGACGATGGCGCGACGGTTGACGCCCGAATACGCGAGCCCCGAACAGTGGCGCGGCGAGCCGCTGACGACGGCGACGGACGTGTACTCGCTCGGCGTCTTGCTGCACGTGTTGCTCACCGGCCGAAAGCCGTTCCGCGCGACGGGCCTCTCCGCCGGCGAGTGGGAGCGCACGCTCACGGAGCGCGACGCGACGCGGCCGAGCACGCGCGTGAGCACGACGCGCGCGCCGGCCGCCGAGGACGAGCCGACGACCGCCGCGTTCGCGGAGAGCTGCGGAACGACGCCGGCGCGCCTCGCGTGGACGCTGCGCGGAGATCTCGACCGCATCGTGCTCCAGGCGTTGCGCAAGGATCCGGCGCGGCGCTACGCGTCGGCGCTCGCGCTCGCCGAGGACGTGGAGCGTCACCAGCAAGGGCTGCCCGTGCGCGCGCGCGACGAGTCGCTCGGCTACCGCGCGTGGGCGCTCGTGCGGACCAATCGGCTCGCGGTGACGACGGCCGCATTGATCGTGATCAGCTTGAGCGTCGCGCTCATCGTCACTCGCCAGGCCGAGCGTGAAGCGACGCGCTCGGCGAACCACGCGCGCATCGAGGCGGAATCTTTCAAGCGCATGGCCGAGCTGAGTCTCGACGCTCTGCGTGCGTCGGAAGGTCTCGATCCGGACGAGCGCCGGGAGAAGCTGCGCGCGACCGTGCTCGCTCAAGCGGACGAAGTGCGCCGCGAGTACGCCGCGGAACGGCACCTGCAAGCCAACTTGCTCGATGCGCTCGGGCTCTTCTGCTTGCGCACGGGCGCGTCGGACGAGACGGCGGCGGCGCTGTTCGCCGAGGCCC
>CAZQHA010000090.1:0-12298 GCA_964592795.1 uncultured Planctomycetaceae bacterium
TCATCGACTTCGGCAAGCAGATGCAGACGCACGTGCACGAGCTGCGCACGATCGAAAGACCGCTCGTCCTGCGCACGTACCTCGGCGACGAGATCAAGGGCGACGGACTCCAGTGGGATCACTGGGTCGCCGCGGGCGACAGCACCGCGATCCGCTGGTCGCTCGGTGCGTTCGCCGACCTCTTGCCCGAGGAGGACGAGGACTTCGATTCGTCGACGACCGCGGCGCCACGGATCGACGATCGCAAGGACGCCGGCGATCTCCACTTCACCGCGCGCTTGACGGGCTTCACCGACGTCGGCGAGAGCGGCACGCTCCAGATCGGGACGTCCGCGCGCTTCCTCCCCGAGTACGCGCTCGAGTTCGAGCCCAGCGGCGACGCGGCGACGAGCCTGTCGAACACCGTCGTCGGGCTCGACGCGACCTACGGATGGGTGAACGACACCGGCGAGCGACGGTGGACGACCGGCGCCGAGTACCTGTTCGACATCGGCGACAACGGCAGCGCGATCGACGACGCCGGAACGCCGGCCGATCCGAGCGACGACACGGTCCTCGTCTTCGACGATTCGGTCGGCGGTTATTACGCGTTCCTCGACTACGCCTGGAGCCCCTTCCAGAGCGCGGGTGTGCAGTACTCGGCGGCCGAGCTGCCGGACGCCGACTCGAGCGACGCGTCGGAGATCGAGGTGTATTACATGCGCCGTTTCTCGGAGTATCACCGGCTGCGCTTCGACGTCGGCGCGTTCGACACGGACGCGCAGGACGGCGACGCGCTGCGTTTCGCCATCCAGTACACGGTCTTCGTCGGTGCACACGGACACGGAGTGAACTGGTGATCGCCATGAAGCACGCGTACGCCGCGATCCTCTGCTGCGCGCTCGTCGTCGCGCTCACCGCGCGGCCGGCGAGCGCCCTGGACGGCAAGCTCGAGGTCGTCACGACCATCGAAGACCTGGCCGACATCGTGCGCACGATCGGCGGCGATCGCGTCGAGGTCACGACGATCGCGCGCGGTCGCGAGAACCTCCACCGCGTGACGACACGGCCGTCGCATCTCGTCGCGATGAGCCGCGCGGACCTCTTCGTGCAAGTCGGCTTGTCGCTCGAGGCGGCCTTTGCGCCGGGTCTCTTGGAGGGCTCGCGCAACGAGAAGGTCCAGCCCGGGAAGCCGGGCTTCGTGAATTGCTCGGAGGGTTGGAGCGCGCTCGACGTCCCCGCGTCGCTGTCGCGCAAGGCGGGCGACGTCCACCCGCAGGGCAATCCGCACATGAACCTCGACCCGCGCGGCGGCAGGCAGATGGCCGAGCGCGTCTTCGAGGCGCTGTGCGCGGTCGATCCGCGGTCCAAGGATGCGTACCGTGCGCGCTTCGACGAGTACGCGAAGCGTCTCCACGAGGCCGCCGAGCGCTGGTCGAGGATCGGCGCGGAGTGGAAGGGCAAGAGGATCGTCGTCTACCACCAGGAGTACGCGTACCTCGCCGCCGCGTACGGCATCGAGATCGCCGGATCGATCGAGGAGCGCCCGGGGATCCCGCCGACGCCGAACCACCTCGCCGAGCTCATCGCGAAGATGAAGCGCGACGGCGTGCGCGTGATCGCGACGGCCGCCTGGTCGCAGGGACGCGAGGTCGCCGAGGTCGCGCGCGAGACCGGCGCGCGCGTCGCGCTGCTTCCGAATCAGTGCGGCGGCGCGCGCGGAACCGAGACGTGGATCGGGATGATGGACGCCATGCACGAGGCGCTGCGCGAAGCGTTCCGCGAGGAGTCGGGGCAATAGCCTCGGCATGCCGCCGCTCCTCACCCTGCGGGACGCGTCGTTCGGATACGGCGGACGCGCGGTCGTGAGCGGCGTCGATCTCACGGTCGACGCGGGCGCGTTCGTCGGCATCGTCGGCCACAACGGCTCGGGGAAGTCGACGCTCCTCCGCGGCGTGCTGGGCTTGATCGAGCCCCTCGCGGGTCGAGTCGAACGCAACACCCGGGCGATCGGCTACGTGCCGCAGCGCGAGACCCTCGACGCGCTGTTCCCGCTCCGCGCCGACGAGATCGTGCACATGGGCGCGTACGGCCGGCTGCGCGGCTTGCGGCGGCTCCAGGCCGCCGAGCGCGATCGCGCGCGCACGTGCCTAGCGCGCGTCGGCCTCGCGGAGCGCGCGTCGTCGCCGTTCGCGTCGCTCTCGGGCGGACAGCGACAGCGTGTGCTCCTCGCGCGCGCGCTGATGGTCGAGCCCGAGCTCCTCGTGCTGGACGAGCCGACGAGCGGCGTGGACGCGGAGTCGCAGGTCGAGATCGCCGAGCTCCTGCATCGATTGAGCACCGAAGCCGGCACGGCGGTGCTGATGGTGAGCCACGACGTCGACTGGGTGCGCGAATCCGCGGATACGGTGCGGCTCGTCTCCGAGGGCCGGGTGACATGACGGACGTCTCCTGGTCCGAGCGGCTCGATCTGTTCCGGTTCGCGCTCGCCGCGGCGCTGTGTGCGAGCGTCGTCTGTCCGCTCGTCGGCACGCTGCTCTTCGTCCGCCGCACGAGCTTCTACGGGATCACGTTGCCGCAGTTCGCGACCGCGGGCGTGGTGTTCGGGTTCGTGCTCCTGCCCTGGTGGGTCGCGCGGATCGGGATCGGCGGGCTCACCGTCGACGAGGCGCTCGCCGACTCACACGCCGCGATGAACTACCACTTCGCGTGGGCGGGCGTGTTCACGTTCGGCGGGCTCTTCGCGCTCGTCTGGCTCGGCCGGCGCGGCGGGAGCGAGATCGGCCGCGTCGCCGCGGCGTTCGCGATCGCGAACGCGGCGACGTACCTCTTCGGTCGCGTCTCCCCCGTCGGCAAGTCGCTCGTCGACGAGCTCCTCCAGGGGGAGATCCTGGGGGTTGGCTTGCACGAGTTCGAGACGCTCGCCGTGGTCCTCTTCGCCGTGCTCGTGCTCGTCTTCCTGTTCCACCGCGACTTCTTGATCGTGAGCTTCGACCGCGACAGCGCGCGCGTCCTCGGCAAACGCGTCGTCGCGATCGAGACCCTGCTGACCACGATCATCGGCGTCTCGATCGCGGTCGGCACGATGACGCTCGGCCCGACGCTCGTGTTCGGTCTCCTCGTGCTGCCGCCGCTCGCGGCGCGGCGCTACGCGCGCTCGATGACGAGCTTCTACGTCGCCGCGAGCGCGTTCGGCCTCGGATCGGCAGTTCTCGGGATCGTCGCGTCGTTCGAGCTCGATCTGCCGCTCGGCGCGGCGATCGTCGGTGTCGCGGGACTCTTGCTCGTGCCCGGACTCCTCCTGCGGCGCGATGCGCGGTGAAATCACCAAGTTCTGCCGAACAGCCATGCGGCGAGTGCGCGGGTAGCCTCCGGACGGAGGCCACCATGCAACCCTTCCTCAATCGCCGTTTCGTTCCGCTTCTCGGCATCGCCGTACTGTGCCTCGCTTCGTGCGGAAGCAGCGACGACGACGAGGACGACGGTTCGCAGAATCCCGGCGCCGACACCACGGCTCCGATCACCACCGCCGCGCCGCCGGGCGGAACGTATCCCGCCGCGCAGACCGTCGCGCTGACCTCGAACGAGCCGGCGACGATCCACTACACGACCGACGGGAGCGTTCCGGTGATCGGCGGCGGCAGCACGCAGAGCGGACCCAGCCCCGTCAGCGGCATCGCGGTCGGCACGTCGCCGACCACGATCCAGTTCTTCGCCGTCGACGCGGCCGGCAACGAGGAGGTGCTGCGCACGCAGACCTACTTGATCGACACGGTGATCCCGGTCGTCACGACGACCGGCGCGGCTCCAGGTCCGTTCGGACTGCTGACCACGCACACGTTCACGTGGGAAAGCTCCGAAGACGGGACGTATCGAATCCTGCTCGGGGGCACCGGCGCGGCCGGATCCGGGATCGAGTTGGACGCCGGCTTGGTCACCGCGGCTTCGCAGCGGACGTTCGAACTCAGCGGCTGGCAGCTGGGCTTCATCCCGACGCAGCCTTTGTGGTTCGTCGTCCGGGACTCGGCGGGCAACGTCGGCCTCACGTCGATCGTCGTCGAGGCGAAGCAGCTCGCCGCGATCCCGTTCGTCCCGGAGACGCGCGGCCTCGCGATCACGCCGGACGGGAGCACGTTGCTCGCTTCGCTCCACACCGCGAGCCAGGTCGTGGCGTACGACATCGATCCGGCGAACCCGACGTTCCACACGCAGATCGGAGTCGTCCCCGTGGCGGCCAACCCCAACGATCTCGCGATCACGCCGGACGGAACGCGAGCGTACGTGGGCCACGACACCGGCGTCGACGTGTTCGACGTCGGAGGCATCGCCGCCGTCACGATTCCCATCGTGGGCGTCGACCCGGTCGCCGACGTCGTGATCACGCCCGACGGAACGCGCGCGTACGCGGCGCGCACCGGCATCCTGTACGTGATCGACATCGATCCGGCGAGCCCCACGTTCCACGCCGTCACGCCTGCCGTCTCGAACGCGCCGCTGCTCCAATCGGCGAACCTCGCGGTCACGCCGGACGGAGCCTTCCTCGTCGCGGCGTGGTTCGGCGTCGGCGCGTACCAGGTGCAAGCGATCGACGTCGATCCGGCCAGCCCGACGTTCCATACCGCACTCCAGGCGCCCGTCCCGCTCGGCACCGGTGACGCCACGCAACCCGCCACGTCGCAGGACAGCGGCTTCGCGTTCGTGGGCAACGCGTTCGGGAACATGGCGCGCATCAACTTCAGCACGCTGCCGATCGGAATCGACCTGACGAGCGCGTCGCTGACGCCGGACGCCACGCTCGTCGCGCTGGACGACGAGCATCTGCTCGTCCTCGAGCAGGGCGCGGTCGCGATCCGGATCGTCGACCCCGAGTCGCTCCAGATCGTCGGCAGCGTCCCGTGGGCGACGCCGGGCGCGTACGGCGCGATCTCACCCGACGGGACGATCGCGTACGTCCTGCGCAACGCGCTGGCGGCGACGCAGGAGCTCGTCCGAGTGCCGCTCGAGTAGCCGCGAGCGCGCGAAGGCGCGATCGCACACGCGGGGTCGGGGCCGCACGCAATCGCGAGGTTGCGTGCGGTCGCAGCGGAGCGGCGCGCGCTACCCGCTCGTCACGCTCGTCGACGCTCCGCCGGGTCCCTGCGGATGGTTCGCGGCACCGACGGTCGCGACGCGTTCGGAATCGCACGCATGCGCACGGTTGCGATCGTTCCGACGCCGGCACACATGCGGGCGCGCGCGGTCGAGATGCGGCGCGTGACGCTGCGTCGACGTGCGGTCGGCTTTTTGCTTCGATTCCGCAATGACCCACACCACCCATCGACGCTCGTACGCTCGCATCGTTTGGCTCGTGCCGCTCCTCGTGCTCGCTTGCGGCGGCAGTGACGAGGAAGGGGAATCGGAGAACCCGGCGGAGGACGTCACGCCGCCGATCACGACGGCGACCCCGCCGGGCGGAGCGTTCCCGGGTGCGCAGACGGTCAAGCTCACGTCGAACGAGGCCGCGACGATCTACTACACGCTCGACGGCAGCGTTCCGGTGATCGGCGCGCCGAACACGCTGAGCGGGCCGAGCCCGGTCAACGGACTCGCTGTCAACACGTCGCCGACGCAGATCCGGTTCTTCGGCGTCGACGCCGCCGGCAACGAGGAGGCCCTGCGCACGCACGCCTACGTCATCGACACGACGGCACCCGTCGTGTCGATCGTGGGGCCGGCTCCCGCGGCGTTCGGCCTGATGACGACGCAGACGATCTCGTGGCAGAGCACGGAAGCCGGCACGTACACGGTCGAGGCAGGGGGCACCGGCACACCCGGATCGGGGTTCGTGATCGAGGTCGGCACCGTGGCCGCGAGCTCGACGAAAGCGACCTCCGTGAACGGATGGGAGCTCTCCAGCGTCGCCACGACGCCGCTCAGGATCTTCGTGTCCGACGCGGCGACGAACGTGGGATCCGTCGCCGTCGACTTGGATCGAAAGGAGACTTCGACGATTCCGATGACGCCCCTGACGAGCGGCATGGCCGTCGCACCCGACGGCGCGAGCCTCTTCCTGTCGTGGCGCGACGCACACGAGGTGGCGCAGTACGACATCGATCCGACCAGCCCGAACTACGAGCAGCAGATCGCGGGGATCTCGGTCGGGATGCAGCCGGGCGATCTCGCGATCACGCCGGACGGCGCGCGGCTCTACGTCGGCCACCTGATCGGCCTCGACGAGATCGAAACGGGCAGCCAAGGCGTCGAGACGATCTCGATCCCGGGCGTCGATCGGATCCTCGACGTCGCGATCGCGCCGGATGCGTCGCGAGCTTACGTCGCGCGCTCGGGGATCCTGTTCGCCGTCGACATCGATTCGGAAAGCCCACAGTTCCATTCGGCCGTCCCGGTCGTGTCGAACAATCCGCTCTTCACGTCGGCGTATCTCGCCGCGACGCCCGACGGCCGCTTCCTCTTGGTCGCGTGGACGGGCTTCAACGCGTACTCGCTCGCGATCGTCGACATCGATCCGGAGAGCCCGACGCTCCACACCGTGATCGCCACGCCCGTGCCGACGCTCGCGGGGATCGCGACCCAGCCCACGACGTCGAACGACGGCGCCTTCGGGTACATCGCGACCTCGACCGGAGCGCTGGCCCGGGTCAACTTCTCCCAGTCGCCGATCGCGATCGACCGAGTGAACACCGCGGTGAATCCCGCCTTGACCCTCGTCATGGCGGACGACGAGCAGTTGCTGGTGGTGAACTCGAGCGGCATGTTCATCGTGGACCCCGAGTCGCTCGCGAGCCTTCACGGCATCTTCAGCCCGTTCCTGACGAGAGTGGGCGCGATGTCGCCCGGCGGAGCCGACGCGTATCTGCTGCGGGCCGAGTTCCCCGGGGTGTCACAGTTCCTGTGGACGGTGCCGCTCGAGTAGATCCGCGCATCCGTTCCGCATCGAAGGAGGAATCATCTCCGAGCTGCGTGTCGAAGTACGCTAGGGACCGCCGGCGCGCCGAGCGAAGCGCCGCGGCCACGAACACGTCGCATGGCACGTCGCGCAGGACACCGCGTTCTTCTGATCCTCGTCGCGGTCAGCGTCCTCGTCGTGATCGCTGCGCTCATCGAACGCTCTGCGACTTCGACGGACGCGAGCTCCGAGCCGACACCGGAGCCGGCTGTGCCAGCCGCGGATGTCGCGCCGGCGCTGTCCGATTCCGAGCTCATCTCATCCGTGTCGCCGGCCGAGCCGAGGGTCGTCCAGGCGATTCCCTCGCCGGAATCGAACGGGGGTCCGGTCGGGGAACCTTCGGTCACGGCGCTGCGCATCGTCGGCTCGCTGCGTTCGACGCCCGCCCCGGCGCTGGCGCTCGAGCTCGTCGTTGCGCTCGTCGAACCGCCGAACGAACCGGTCGAGAATCCGATCCGCGTCCCGTTGCCATCGGCGGACACGATCGACGTCGTCCTTCCGTCGAGCGCGCTGGCGGCGCTGTTCGACGGCCGCGAGCTCCGGATCTGGGCCGAGAACGCCGGACGTCGAACGAAGCGGCACGACGCACGATTCGATCACGGCGTCCTTCGCCGAGCACGGGACGAGGGCTCGGAATACCGCATCGACGTCGACCTCGAGTTCCTCCGCCTCTCCACCGTGAGCGGTTCGGTGATCGAAGCGACCGGGAGCCCGATGGCCGGTGCGACGGTCGCCGTGTTCGCGTTCGCGGCCGACGGTGAGGCGCCGGCGCTGCTCGCCACCCAGCCCTCCCGCGAGGACGGCAGCTTCCTGTTCGAGCTGGAATCCTGCGGCAGGATCGCGGTCGCCGCGCACTTCGAGGGATTCACGGCCGCCACTCGCGAAGCCGATCTGCCGTGCGAGCGACAGATCGAGCTGCCGCCCTTGCGGCTCACGAGCGGCGTGTGCATCCGCGGAGCGGTGCGAACGAACGACCGCGACCGATCGATCGCCGGACTCTCCGTGAGGGTCCGCCCGGTCGACGCATTCGATTCCTCGGGGCAGGTCTTCGTCGGACAGAGGTCGTTCCAGTGGACCTCGATCGGATTGCAGCCGCACTACCGGAGCACGAAGACCGATGACCAAGGTGAGTTCGAGTACTGCGGCCTGCTGCCCGGCTCGTACAGCGTCTACGTGGATGGATCCTCGTCCGGGTGCTCCCTCCCGGCTGCGGGGACGTCGATCGTCGTGACGGCTCCGGTCGAAGGAGTCGTGCTCGAGATCGCGCATCCGCTCGTGCGGTTCTCGGTCACTCACGACGGACAGCCCGTCTTCGGAGCGTTCGTTTCCCTGCGTCCGACCGAACCCGTCTTCAAGTGTCTCACGAACCACTCCGGGCTCGTGGAGATCGGCGTCCCTCCCGGCGTGGCGTACACGGCCGAGGTCGGTGCGGAAGGACTCGAAACGACAGCGATCGGCGTCGCGCCGCTCGCGTCGGGTGAAGTGCGGCTCGAGAAGGTGGCACTGAAGAAGCTCACTTCCGGCGGTACGCTGAAGCTCTCGATCGAAGCGCAGACGCGGGAGCCGATCGAGCGCGCGTGCGTCGTGCTGGAACGCGTCCGCGACGGAGTTCCGGTCTTGGAGTCGACGCGATTCCTCGACCCCCGGGTCATCGACGACCTCGTGACGCTCGCGAACATTCCTCCCGACCGTTACCGCGTGGCGGTGCGCGCGACCCACTGTCACAACCTGCGGACGATGCTCGCGCCCGAAGTCTTCGAGATCGACATCGGAGCGGGTCAGACCGTGTCGCGCTCGGTTTCGTTCGCGCGCGGCGGCCGCGTCCAGGTTCGGATTCGAAATCCCGAAGGCGCCGTGCTGCCGGCGTGGTGCTGGGTCGAGTCGGGCGACGCCGTGCGCTGGCCCTTGCACTTCACGCCGACGCCCTCGGATGGCGTGGTCGAGCTCTCGCAAGCGCTGGCGGCCGGCGACTACACGTTGCACTGCGAGACGTTCGGCTACCTCCCGCTCGAGTCGAGCTTCACCGTGCGGGCGGACGAGGTCACGAAACACGTCGTGACGATGACTCCCAAGCGCTGAGCGTCGACTCAGCCGACCGGCGGGGCGAGCTCGCGCCGCACGTCCGCCACCACCTCGTCGAGGCTCTTGCCGGACGTGTCGACGACGATCTCGCACTCGGCGTACCGCGGCTCGCGCGCGGCGAGGATCGACTCGAGCTCCGCCATCGCGCGCGGACGATCGCGCATCGGACGGCGGTCGCCTTGCTCGATCACGCGCGTGAAGTGATCCTTGGGATCGGCTTTGAGCCACACCGTGCGACACGCTTCGCGCAGACGCGCGAAGTTCGCCGCCGACGCGACGATCGAGCCGCCGGCGGCGATCACGAGACGCTCGCCCTCCGCGAGCACCTGCTCGAGCGCTTCCGCTTCGAGCCGATGGAAGTACTCCTCGCCGTGCACTTGGAAGATTTCGGCGAGCGTCATGCCCGCGATCTCGCTCGCGCGTTGATCGAGCTCGATGAACGGAACTTCGAGCTCGAGCGCGAGCCGGCGTCCGATCGTCGACTTGCCCGCGCCGCGGAGACCCACGAGCGCGATCCGCTCCCCGCGGTGCGCCGGCGCCGTGATGTCGACGAGCTCGCGCAGCGGCACGCCAAGCGCGTGCGCGAGCTCGTAGAGCTTCAGCGCGGAGAGGTTCGCGTCGCCGGCCTCGGCCTGCGTGATGTAGCGGCGGCTGACCCCCGCGCGCCGGGCTAGTTCGGACACCGTCAGGCCCTCGCGCTCGCGCGCCTCGCGGAGGCGCCGGCCGAGTTCGGGAAGAAACCACTGGCGATTCATTGTGTGAGCGCTATGATGCCCACGCCTGGCTGCAACTGGGAAGTATATTTCCCACTTCCTCTCTCCCTACCTCTATATGGCTGCCATCACAACCGCGCGGGCGCCCGTCCGCTTCCAGACGCACCCCGATCGCTACCGCCACTGGAGGCTCGCGTTCGACGGCGACGTCGCGACCCTCACGATGGCCGTCGACCAGGGCGGCGGCGATCGGCCCGACGACTACGAGCTGAAGCTCAACAGCTACGACATCGGCGTCGACGTCGAGCTCGCGGACGCGATCCAACGCATTCGCTTCGAGCATCCGGAAGTGCGCTGCGTCGTGCTCACCGGCGCGCTCGACCGCGTGTTCTGCGCCGGCGCGAACATCGTGATGCTGCGCACGAGCACGCACGCGTTCAAAGTGAACTTCTGCAAGTTCACGAATGAGACGCGCCTTGCGATCGAGGACGCGAGCGCGAGCTCGGGGATTCGGTTCTTGGCGGCGCTCAACGGCACGGCGTCGGGCGGCGGGTACGAGCTCGCGCTCGCGTGCGACAAGATCCTGCTCGTCGACGATCGCAACAGCGCGGTGTCGTTCCCGGAAGTGCCGCTGCTCGGCGTGCTGCCGGGGACGGGTGGCCTCACGCGCATCACGGACAAGCGCAAGATCCGTCGCGATCGTTGTGACGTGTTCTCGACGGTCGCCGAAGGCATCAAGGGCAAGCGCGCGGTCGAGTGGAACCTCGTCGACGCGATCGCGCCGCTTTCCAAGTGGAACGAAGCCGTGCGCGACATGGCGAAGGCCCTCGCCGGCTCGGTGCCGGTGCGCGCGAAGCAAGGCGTCCAGCTGTCGCCGATCGAAGGCTATCAGTACGTCAAGCTCGCCGCGGATTCGAACACTCGCACGGCCGAGCTGACGATCACGGTGCCGGATCGCGGACCGACGAGCGCGGACGCGGCGTTCAAGGAAGGATCCGCGTGGTGGGTTTTCCAGGCCTTCCGCGAGCTCGATCACGCGATCCTCGATCTGCGCCTGAATCGCTCGGAGATCGGGCTCGTCGTCGTGCGCGCCAAGGGCAGCGCCGATGTCGTGCAGAAGACCGACGAGTTGCTCGCGACGTCGGACCACTGGTTCGTCCGCGAGGTGCGCCACTTCGTCAAGCGCACGCTCAAGCGCGTCGACGCGAGCTCGAAGAGCTTCTACGCCGTGGCGGACGAAGGCACGAGCTTCGTCGGCACGATGCTCGAGCTGGCGCTCGCCTGCGATCGCACGTACATGCTGAACAAGGATGGCGCGAAGATCGCGATCGGGGTCACGGCCGTGAACGACGGTGTGTTTCCGATGGCCAATGGGCTGACGCGATTGCAGACGCGCTTCCTGGGGACGCCGGACGCGGTCGGCAAGGTCCTCGAGCACCGCGGCGTGTTCGATGTCGCGACGGCGGACGAATTGGGCCTCGCCACGTTCGCGCCGGATGACATCGATTGGGACGACGAGATGCGGCTCGCGCTCGAGGAGCGCATCGCGTTCTCGCCGGACGCGCTTACGGGAATGGAAGCGAACCTGCGCTTTGCTGGGCCGGAGACCATGGAGACCAAGATCTTCGGGAGGTTGTCTGCGTGGCAGAACTGGATCTTCCAGCGGCCGAATGCTGTCGGGGAGCGGGGTGCGCTTCAGTGTTATGGGACTCCGCTGAGAGCGGAGTTCGAGATGCAGAGGACGTAGGGGCAGGTGAAGGGCAACGGCGAGATGAGAGTCGCGATTGCGACGACAGCGTCGGCACTTCGGCCGACGCTGCCGCCGCTTAAATAGGAAAACGGGACATGGCAATGACTGGCATCGACTACTCGCAGAAGATTCCGAACAATGTCGACCTCGCGTCGGACAAGCGGCTGCAGCGTGCGCTCGAGGAGTGGCAGCCGAACTACCTCGAGTGGTGGAACTCGGTCGGGCCGTCGGACTTCAACACGAAGGACGTGTATCTGCGCACCGCCGTCAGCGTCGATCGCGATGGGTGGGCGAACTTCGGGTATGTGAAGATGCCGGACTACCGTTGGGGCATCTTCCTGAACCCGAAGGAGGAGGGGCGCACCATTGGGTTCGGCGACCACTTCGGAGAACCGGCGTGGCAGCAAGTGCCGGGCGAGTATCGGAATTGGCTGCGCAGGCTGATCGTCACGCAGGCGGACACGGAGCCGGCGTCCGTCGAGCAGCAACGATTGCTCGGGCACACCGCGCCATCGCTGTATGACCTTCGGAATCTGTTCCAAGTGAACGTCGAGGAAGGGCGGCACTTGTGGGCGATGGTGTACCTGCTCCACACGTACTTCGGCCGCGACGGGCGCGAAGAGGCGGACGAGCTCCTGCAGCGCCGCTCGGGCAACCCCGACCACCCGCGCATCCTCGGCACGTTCAACGAGCCGTGCGAGGAGTGGCTCTCGTTCTTCTGTTTCGCCATGTTCACCGACCGCGACGGCAAGTTCCAATTGCTCGCGCTCGCGGAATCGGGCTTCGATCCGCTCGCGCGCACGTGCCGTTTCATGCTGACCGAAGAGG
>CAZQHA010000091.1:0-10513 GCA_964592795.1 uncultured Planctomycetaceae bacterium
TTGGAGCGCTGCCACCGATCCCATCCCGTGTTCCAGCGCGTGCCGTCCCTGACGATGCGGACGAGCCTGAGGTCGCTGCGCTTGCACTTGTGGGACGAAGCGCACAAGCGATTGATCAGCTTCCGGCGGTTGCGCGAGCAGCGCGCGCGGGCGCGCGGGCAGCGCGAAGTCGCGTAGCTCACCGGGTGCGCCGGAGCGCGCGCGATCGAGCCATCAGCGGATCGACTGCGGGTCGTAGCCCACGTGCGCCGAGCCGTCGTCAGCCGTGCGGCCGTGCTCGTACACCGCGCCCAGCTTCGCGCGCGCGACCTCGAGCCCTTGCTCCGCCGCGAGCTGCAGCCACATCGCGGCCTTCTCGTGGCTCTGCTCGACGCCGCGGCCCTTCGCGTACAGGAGCCCGAGGTTGTACTGCGCCAGCGCGAACCCGCGCTCCGCGGCTAGACCCAGCCAGCGGGCGGCTTCGTCGTCGTCCGCCGCGACGCCGCGCCCGTCGAGCAGGTAGAGCGCGAGGTTCGTTTGCGCCGGAGCGAATCCTCGCTCGGCGCCTTTGCGCATCCACTGCGCGGCGAGCTCGTCGCTGCGGTCGACGCCTCGTCCGACCTCGTGGAGCCAGCCGAACGCGAACTGCGCTTCCGCGACGCCGTGCGCGGCCGCGCGCTCGATCCAATCCGCGGCTTGCTCGTCGTCGCGCGAGACGCCGAGGCCGTAGAGGTACATCACGCCGATCCGATGCTGCGCGTCGGCGTCGCCCGCGTTCGCGGCGAGGCGATACCAGTGGAACGCGTCGTCGTAGCTCTGCGGTACGCCCGTGCCTTCGTAGTGCATCGCGCCGAGCATGCATTGAGCGCGAGCGTGTCCTTGCTCCGCGGACCGCAGGAACCACTGGCGAGCGAGCGCGGCGTCCTTGGGCACCGACTGGCCGAGGAGGTGCATCACGCCCAGGTTCGACTGCGCCGGCGCGAAGCCCTGCACGGCCGCGCGCTCGTACCACAGCGCGGCCTCGTCGTGCGATCGCGCGACGCCGCGGCCTTCGTAACAAAGGAGGCCGAGGTTGTTCTGCGCCGCCGCGTGACCTTGCCGCGCGGCGAGCGTGTACCACTCCGCCGCCTCGCTCGGGCTCGGTCGGACTCCGCGACCTTCGTCGTAGAAGAGACCGAGCAGGTACTGCGCGTCGGGATCGCCCTGCTCCGCGCGCGGATAGCAATCCGCGAGCACGTCCGTGTACTCGCCGCGGTCGTAGTCCGCCACGCTCTGGCGCGTGGGAGCGCCGCAGGCGGTCGAGAGAATCCAGGCGAGGGAAGCGACGAAGGGGAAGCGGCTCATGGAGCCGCTATCGGAGCCCTGGAAAAGCGATCTTTAACGGTTCCTCGCGCGCCGTCAGCGCGGCGTGAACCGAGCGCGGACGAGCGCCTCGGCGGCGTCGATCGCCTCCCTCGAGAGCCGCGCGGCGAGGGTGTCGCGTCGAGCCATCGCCGTCGCGTCCCCCTGCTGCGCGCCCAGCCGGAACCATACGAAAGCGATCGCTTCATCGCGGGGCACGCCACGGCCGAGCTCGTACATCGTCCCGAGGCGGGTCTGCGCCGACGCCAGCCCCTGGTCCGCCGCGAGCTGGAACCATTTCGCGGCGTCGGCGTCGTCCTGCGCGACGCCGTCGCCTTGCAGGTACATCAATCCGAGATTGCTCTGCGCCACCGCGAGGTTCTGCTCGGCGGCGAGGCGCAGCAGCCGCACCGCTTCGACGGCATCGCGCTCGACTCCTTCGCCGCGTGCGTACATCAACGCGAGGCTCGCTTGCGCCGACGCGAGACCCTGGTCGGCGGCGCGCCTCAACCACACGGCACTCTGACCGAAGTCGCGCGCGACGACTTGGCCCTTGCCGTAGAGCAGGCCGAGCTTGTACTGCGCCAGCGCCACGCCGTGATCCGCCGCGCGCTTCATCCATGCGACCGAGTCCGCGAGCGCTTGCGGCGTCGGCGTGCCGTCATCGGGTGATTCGAGCAGGAGCGCGAGCGCGAGCTGTGCTTCGGCGACGTCCTGCTCCGCCGCGCGCCGGAGCCACTCGCGGGCTCGCGCGTGGTCTTGCTCGACGCCGCGACCTTCCAGGTACCTCAGGCCGAGATTCGCCTGCGCTCCCGCATGTCCTTGGTGCGCCGCCTTCTCGAGCCAGTGCGTGCCGTCCGCGTCGTCCGTGGCCAGACGCAGCTGCGCTTGGAGGTCGCCTTCTTCCGCGCGCGCGCGGAGTTCGTCGTGGCCCGCCGGCGCGCTCGCTTCTCGCGCGGGCGACTCGGAACGGCATGCGCTGAACGCGCAGCTCGACGCGGCGAGCACCGTGGAGCACAGGATCGTGTCGATGCGTGTCATCGAGCTCCGTGCGATTCTGATCGCGTCGATCAAGGCCGCGTGAAGAACGTGCGAAGCGTTTTCGCGTCGCATGGACCCTCGGTGGTGCAACGCTACGATCCGCGCATGACACGAACGCATCGCGTCGCGCGCCTCCTCGCATGGAGCTTCATCGGGAGCGCGACATGGGCTCAGTCTCCGGCGCTCGACGCCGACGTACAGCGCCGCCTCGACGACGAAGTGCGCGAGTACTTCGCGGATCCCGAGCTGTTCACCCGGCGCCGCCAACCGGCGCGGCCCGGACGCGTCGCGCGTCTCCTCGAGGACGTGCGTGTCGAGCTCGAGGCTTTCGAGCGCAACGACGACGGCGATCTGGCTCTGGGCTTCGAGTACGACGTCGCGAAGACGCTCTCCGTCTCGGAGGAGTCGGACGCGTCGCTCGACTTCGTCGCCGACGGCAACGTCGCGTTCGACCGAGCGCAGAATCCCAACGACTTCCTGTGGACGTCGCTGCGCGCGCGTTGGCTCGGAAGTCCTCTCTTCGGACGCGAAGCGCACGAGGCGCGCAAGCAGCTCGTCGAGGAGCCTCCGCCCGCGGTCGGCGAGAACGAAGCGTTCGAGGCGCTCCGTCGCCGCCACCTCGAGGGGCTCTCCCGATCGCTGCCTCCCGAGGTCGTCTGGGACTTCGACCTCCACGCCGGGCTCGAGTCGAATCAGGACTTCTCGTCGCGGCAGTGGGTGTTCGGTCCGGCCGTCAGCGCGCGCCTCGTGAGCTGGGATTCGCGCTCGAAGCTCTCCCGGTGGAACGTGTTCGACTTCCCGGGTGCGGCGGTGCGCTGGCTCGCCGGCGTCGACGAGCGGTTCCGTCCGTCAGGCCGCGCGTATCCCACGGTCCGCTTCGGCGTCGACATGGTCGACGCGTCCGGCGACGACGTTCGCGACGCGGTGACGAACGATTCGTCGCTCCTGCGCGCGCGGCTCGAAGCGGGATTGGAGACGCACGTCCTCGACGTCGGCGACGAGCCCCTCTACCTCACCGCGAGCTGGTGCGCGCACGAGGAGATCGACGCGCCCTCGGCCGTGCGCGACGCGGACTACGAGGGATCGAGCTATTTCGAGCTCGAGATGGACCTGCCGAGCCGCTGGGTGCTGACGTACTCGGCCGGACGTCTGCCGCTCGATCCGGAAGAAGATTCGACGCTCGGACTGGGCTTCGAAGTCTCGTTCTGACCGCTCACCAGGGCGCGACGAGCTTCGCGCAGATCTCCTCGAGCCGCGCGCGCAGCGCCGCGTCGGGCTCGACGCCGTGGCGCGCCATCGAGCAGCACGTCGCCGTGAGATCCTCGGCGCGCGGTCTCGCGTTCGGGTTCTGCGCGCCTTCCTCGACCGCGCGCTCGTACACGGCGAGCGCCGTCGCCGAGTCGCCGAGCGCTTGGTACGCCTCCGCGATGCAGCGCAGCGCGCTCGCGCGGTCGACGCCGAGGATGCTCGCGCGCTCCGTGTCGAACACGCCCAGCGCCGACTGCGCGGCCTGCCGCGCGTGCTCGACGTCGCCCGCGCGATACCGGGCCGTCGCCAGCGCGGTCATCAGCGGGATGCGGTGCTCGGGAGCCCACGGATAGCCTTCGAGCATCGCCTGCGCGTCGTTCAAGAGCGCGAGCGCCTTCGAGCGATCGTCGTGAGCGAGGGCGAAGCCGCTCATCCTCATCAGCAGCTCGATGCGGATCTGGAGCGGCAGCTTCGTCCACGAGGCGCGGATGCGCTCCTCGGTGGCGGCGCGACGCTCGGCGTCGTCGTAGAAGCGGTCGAAGAGCTGCGCGCACACTTCGAGCGCGGCGCGAAGCTGGTCGAAGCTGGCCGACGGCATCATCTCGTCGAAGAGCGCGATCCGTCGATCGAAGTCCTCCGCGCTCGCCTGGCTCGCGACGACCGCGGCGACCCGGCCGCTCTCGGAATCGACGACGCCGGCCTCGAACACGGCGGCCTTCTCGACGTCGCCGAGGAGCGCGTAAGTGCGCGCGATGCTCGAGCGGATCCGGTCGCGCCGCCAGCCCTCGCTGCTCTCGCCCTCGACGTCGTCCTTCTCGATGACCTCGGAGACGCGCTGCGCGACGTCGAGGTAGTGCTGCACGTCGGTCGTGTCGCCGCGCTTCGCGAGGTAGAACGCGAGGTCGGCGTAATCCAGGCCGCGCCGCCAGTTGTCGATCTCCGCGATGTACGCCGCCGCGCGCCGCGGTTGGTCGAGCTCGAGGCACGCCACGACGACCTTTTCCTGAGCGCGCGACCGGCTCTTGACGTGCGGCTTCGACGGGATCTTCGAGGCGCTCTTCGACGCCAGCTCGAGGAGCTCGACTTGGAAGTCGGCGATCGGCGCGTCCGCCACCGCTCCGACGAGGTCGGACTTGAGCGACGTCGGCTTCGAAACCGCCGGCTCGACGGGCGCGGGTGTCGCGGGAGGCGGAGCTCGCTTCGCGGGCGCGACATCCGCCGCGGCGCGCGCGCTGGAGCTCCCGCTGAACGAGATCAAGACGGCGCCGACGGGAACCGCGACGAGCGCGGCGACGAGGAGCAAGCGAGATCGTGAGTTCATGGTGATCGCTCAAAAGGTAGGCGCGCGCGTGAAGCGTCGATGAAGGGCGCTCCCGCGCGCCGTGAATCGCTCGTCGTGCGCGTCTTCACATTCACGCCGCGCTCGCTGCGTGTTCACGAGATCCTGATGAAAGCTCCCTACTTTCCGCCTGCAAGTGATCGTGGCACCGACGACCCGGCGACCGACCCGCGATCACGTTCGCGCAGCCGTACCCATAAGGAACGGTTGGTCCCTCTGGATCCTCCTTGGACTCATGCTCCTCACCAGCGCCGCGAGCGTACAGCAGCCCCAACTCGCAACGGGCGCGATCCGCGGCACCGTCAGCGACAAGGACTTCGACATCCCGCTCGCCGGAGCGACGGTCACGATCGTCGAGACGAATCAGCGCACGTTGACGGGAGATCAAGGGAACTTCGTTCTCGAGCAGATCCCCGCGGGCAAGTACACGCTCCTCTTCACGAAGGACGGTTACGTCCGGCAAGTTCGGGCGGACGTCCTCGTGAGCGCGGGCCAACTGACCGACGTCAGCGTCGCGCTCGCCGGTGAGTTCACCGAGATGGACGAGCTCGTCGTCCAGGACATTCTCCAAGGCGGCGCGGGGGCTGAAGCCGCGCTCCTGTCGCTGCGCCAGGAGAGCGCAGCGCTGATCGACTCGATCAGCTCGGAGCTGATGAGCCGCGCGGGTGCGAGCGATGCGGCCGCCGCCGTGTCCCTGGTGGCCGGCGTGTCCGTGCAAGACGACAAGTTCGCGGTCGTCCGCGGCCTGCCCGATCGGTACGTCGCCTCGCAGATGAACGGCGTCCGGCTGCCGTCGGCGGACGAGGACACACGCGCGGTCGAGCTCGATCAGTTCCCCGCCGCGATCATCGACAGCATCCAAGTCAGCAAGACGTTCACGCCCGACCAGCAAGGCGACGCGTCCGGGGGCGCGGTGGACGTGCGGCTCAAGGGGATCCCGATCGAGCCGATCCTGCAGTCGAAGCTGCAGTACACCTACAACACGAACGTCGCCGGCAGCGACTTCCTCACGTACGAGGGCGGCGGAGTCAACACGTGGGGGGACGACGACGGAGGTCGCGACATCCAGACCGAGAGCCTCGGGCAGCCCTGGAGGGGCGCGGTCGGCGTGACGGAGGACGACGCGCCGCTGGAATGGAAGTGGAGCGGCGCGTACGGCGCGAAGCACGAGTCGGACGACGGCTTCAAGTTCGGTGGGTTGGCGAGCGTGTTCTACGAGCGCAGTGCCTCGTTCTACGACGACGGCATCAACGACTCGTGGTGGATCCGGGGTGCGGATCAACCCGGTGCGACGATCACACCGGAGACGAGCCAGGGTCTGCCGAACCCGGGCCAAGGCGACCAGAGCTTCAAGTCGAACCTGTTCGACGTCACGCAGGGCGTCGAAGGCGTTCGTTGGGGCGGACTGGGAACGCTCGGCCTGGAGACGAAGCATCACGCCGTCAACCTCACGGCGCTGTACACGCGACTCGCCGAGGACAAGGCGACGCTCGCCATCGACACGCGCGGCAAGCACTACTTCTTTCCCGGGCACGATCCGGACGATCCCAGCAGCCCTGGACACGAGTCCACGCAGAACTTGAACGCGGCGCCGTACCTGCGGTTCGAAACGCTCGACTACAGCGAGCGCACGACGGCGACGCTGCAGTTGAATGGCCGGCACGATCTGCCGGCCGGCGAGTTCGAGATCGGCGGCCTCGCGTTCAAGCAGCCGGTGCTGGATTGGACCGCGTCGCGAAGCTTCGCGGGCTTCTACCAGCCGGACAAGCGCTTCTTCAGCGCGCTGTGGAAGCCCTCGGATGGATTCGGTCCCGCGTTCTGGGAGGCGTACAAGCCGTCGCAGTACTTCACGTACGGCAACGTGCAACGGGTGTGGAAAGAGATCCAGGAGGACAGCGAGCAGTACTCGGTGAACCTCAAGCTCCCGTTCCAGCAATGGAGCGACGCGGAAGGATACTTCAAGCTCGGGTTCTTCAGCGATCACGTGGACCGCACGTTCGACCAGGACACCTTCAGCAATTTCAACGATCCGGTCGGAACGTTCGCTTCGGACTTCGACGAGCCCTGGAGCGAGGAGTTTTCCGACCAGCCCGGTCACGACATCTCCGACTTCGTCAAGCCCGACATCGACTACGACGGGGAGCAGGAGATCGCCGCCACGTACGCGATGGTCGACCTGCCGCTGTCGTCGCAGTGGAACGTGATCACCGGGCTCCGGTTCGAGTCCACCGACATCAGCATCGTCAACCATCCCGAAGTCGATGCAGTGTGGCTGCCGCCCGGCAGCACCGCACAGGTCGATCTCAATGGCAGCGAGGCCGACGTCGACTTCGCGCAAGAAGACGTGCTGCCGTCGATCGGCCTGGTGTACTCAGCCACCGAGAGCGTCACGTTGCGCGGGTCGTACAGCGAGACGGTCGCGCGCCAGACGTTCAAGGAGCTGTCGGCAACCGTCCAGCAGGAGTACCTGGGAGCTCCCATCTTCGTCGGCAACCCAGACCTGGGGATGAGCTCGCTCAAGAACTACGACCTGCGCGCGGACTACGTGCCCTACGACGGCGGGCTCGTGTCGCTGTCCGGCTTCTACAAGGACATCCAGGATCCGATCGAGTACGTCCAGCAGTACGCGTCGTCGTTCAACTACACGACTCCGGTCAACTACCCGGAGGGCGAGCTGTACGGGCTGGAGCTCGAGGGGCGGCAGCGGCTGGACAAGTTCTCCGAGTCGCTGGAGGGATTGTCGATCGGAGCCAACGCGACGTTCATCGAGTCCGAGGTCGACCTGCCGCCAGGAGAGATCCAGGACTTCGTCAACGTCAACCGCTCGACGACGTCGCGCGACATGACGAACGCGCCCGAGTACCTGTTCAACGTCTACCTGACGTACGACCTCCTGCCGACCAACACGCAGTTCGCGCTGTTCTACACGCTCAAGGGTGACACCCTCGTCGCGGGCGGCGACGCATTCACGTCGACCGTCATCCCCGACGTGTACGCGGAGGCGTACGACACGCTCAACCTGACCGTGTCGCAGCGCTTCGGCAAGCACGTTCGACTCGATTTCCAGGCCAAGAACCTGACGAACCCGGAGATCAAGGAGGTGTACCGGTCTGACGCGATCGGCGGCGACAAGACGCGGACGTCGTACACCGAGGGCATCGACCTGTCGCTCGCGCTTGGCGTGGAGTTCTCGTTCTGAGCCTGTGGACAGCAAGGAAGCATTTCAGATGAACAAGGATCGACAACGGAGATCGGCACGAGTGTGCGCGGTCACGGCGCTCTTGGGCGTCGGATCGCTCGGCGCGCTCTCGGCGAATCGCGCCGTCAGCCCGCTACAAGGCGGCGCTGTGCCGCTGGGCTCGGACACGCCGACGCTCGCCGAGACGCGCCTCACGATGGACAAGTGGATCGAGACGCAGCAGATCATCACGAGGGAGCGCAAGGACTGGCAGCAAGGCAAGGAGATCCTCGTCGGTCGCGTCGACCTGATCCAACAGGAGGTCGCGGCGCTCGAGACGAAGATCGAGCAGGCCGAGGCCGCGGTCGTCGAGGCGGAGAAGAAGAAGGCCGAGCTCGCGGCCGAGACCGACGAGCTCGCGGCGCGCGGCGCGCACCTCGCGGAGATCGTCACGCGCATGGAGGGCGAATTGAAGCGGCTTCTGCCCAGCGCGCCTGATCCGGTTCGCGCCAAGCTCTCGCCACTCACGCAGCGCATTCCCGAGGATCCCGCCGCGACGAAGGTCACGATCGCGGAACGCTTCCAGAATGTCCTCGGCGCGCTGAGCCTGCTGAACAACGCGAACAACGAGATCAGCGTCGTCTACGAAGTGCACTCGCTCGCGGACGGCAAGCCGACCGAAGTGCAGGTCGTCTACATCGGCCTGGCACAGGCGTACTACGTCAGCGCGAGCGGCGAGGCCGGCATCGGCCGACCTGCGGAGGGCGGCTGGCAATGGCAACCGTCGAAGGCGATCGCGAACGACGTGTTGAAGGCGCTCGAGATCCTGCAGAACAAACACACTCCGGCCTTCGTGCCGCTTCCGGTGACCCTCCAATGAAGACACTTCGCGCCATCCTCGGCGTCGTCTGCCTCTGCGCGAGCGCGCTCGCACAAGTTGATTCCTCGAGCGAGACGCCCAAGGCGACGATCGGCCGTCTCGCGCGCTCGGCGGAAGCGGAGCTGTCGAAGAGCACCGAGGAACTCTCGCGACTGCGCGAAGAGATCGCGAACGAGAAGCTTCCGCTGGCACAGGAGCTCACGCGGCTCGAGGACCGCGTGTCCGAGCTGCGCCGCGAGCACGAGCGCGTGACGCGCCTCGTCGACTCGGGGAACCTCGAGCTGCCCACGATCAAGGCGCAGATCAAGCTCCGCCAGGACGAGTTGAGCTACGTCGGCAATCTGCTCGACGAGTATGCGAAGACGTTCGAGTCGAAGGTCAACGTCAGCGAGCTGCAGTACTGCGGCGAAGTGCTCGACTCGGCGAAGGAAGCCACCGAGAACACATCCCTCACGGTAGCCGAGAAGTTCGCGCGGCAGATCGCGTTCGCGGAGCTCTCGATCACGCGGCTCTTCGACGCCATCGGCGGAATGCGGTTCGACGGCGTCGGGATCGACACGCAAGGCACCGTGATCGACGGCCAATTCGCGATCATCGGTCCGGTGGCGCTCTTCCGCGCGGCGAGCGGTGCCGCGGCCGGGGTCGTCGTTCCGCAGACGGGATCGACGAAGCCGCTGATCCGTCCGCTCGAGGGCGCGATGCAGGCCGGGATCGCGTCCCTGGTGTCGACCGGGGAAGGCTTGATGCCACTCGACCCCTCGCGCGGCGGCGCGCTCAAGGCGCTGGTCCAGAAGACGAACCTCACGCACATCTTCATCAAGGGCGGGCCGATCATGTGGCCCTTGCTCGCCGCGTCGATCCTCGCGCTCGGCGTCGTGATCGAGCGCGTGCTCTTCCTGATGCTCGAGCGCGTCCGGCGGGACCTGAAGGCGCAGGACGCGTTCTTCGCCGCGGTCACCAAGGGCGACCTCGACGGTGCGATCGCGATCTCGAAGAAGTCGAAGTTCTACGTCGTGCGCGCGCTCGGATACGCGCTCGGCCACCGGGAGCAGTCGCTCGCGAGCGCGGTGCTCTACGCGCAAGGCCAGGAGCTGAAGCGCTACCGGCGCGGGATCCCGATCCTCGACACCGTGATCACGCTCGCTCCGCTGCTCGGTCTGCTCGGCACGGTGGTCGGGATGATGGGCTCGTTCTCGCTGATCGGCGGCGAGCTGAGCGCTCCGGGCGCGATCACGGGCGGCATCGCGGAAGCGCTGATCGCGACCGCGTTCGGCCTGGGCATCGCGATCACGTCGTTGCTGCCCTTCAACTTCCTCAACACGAAGATGGAGGACGCGCGCCACGAGATGGAGGCGGCGGCGACGCAGCTCGAGCTGCTCGTGCAGCCGGCGGGCGCTCCGGCGGAGCCGACCCGTCCGTGGGTGATCCCCTCGGCCGGCGATACCAAGCGCGCGCGTGAGACGCTCCAGCGTCAGATGGCGGAGCTCGACGTCGAGCTGGACGCGCG
>CAZQHA010000091.1:10523-12280 GCA_964592795.1 uncultured Planctomycetaceae bacterium
GCGCGCGCGTCGCAGGTGAAGGACCTCCACGAGCGCAAGCGCGGCCTGCAGCAAGCGCTCCAGCAAGTGAGGGACTGACCATGCACGGCGGATCGAGACAAGGCGGCGTCAAGCGCGCGCGCATCGAGATCATCCCGCTGATCGACATCATGTTCTTCCTGCTCGCGACGTTCATCATGGTGTCGCTCGCGATGACGAAGAACCAAGGCGTGCAGGTCGCGCTTCCGACCGCCGCCAGCGCGGCGTCGCTCGGGGATCAGCAGGAGATGGAGAAGGCGGTGACGCTCAGCGTGAGCGGCAACGGCGACGTCTTCTACAACAAGGACAAGATCACGATCGCGCAGCTCCCGATGAAGCTGCAGACGCTGAAGTCGACCGCCAAGGAGCCGAAGGTGATCATCAACAGCGACGCCACGGCGGACTTCAAGCACGTCGTCGCCGTGCTCGACGAGGTGCGCAAGATCGGCATCGCCAAGGTCGGGATCAACACGGACAAGCGATGAAGTTCAGCGTCGTCCTCGGCGTGATCTGCGCCGTTCTCCTGCACGGCGGGTTCATCGCGTTCGGGGGGCTCATCTTCCCCAAGGCGAAGGACGACCACGGCACGATCCGCGAGGTCGAGCTCCTCGCCGACGAGTCCGCCCTGGAAGACAAGAAGAAGGACGAGCCCGAGCCGGAGAAGACCGAGACGAAGGAAGAGCTCGAAGTCGAGGAGGAAGCTCCGCCGGATGCGGCCGAGCTCATGAAGAGCCTCGATCTGTCACCGATGGCCAGCGCGCCCGCGCTCGAAGCGGCGAGCCTCTCCGCGATCGAGGCGGCGCTCAGCGGTCAATCGGGCCTCGGCGACTTCGCGCAATCGCTCAGCTTCGCGTCGGGCGGGATCATCGGTGGAACGGGCAGCGCGAGCGCGATCGACGAGGACGACGACGCCGCGTTCAGCTTGGCGGACATCGATCAACCGCCGCGCGTGGTGCTGCAAGGCGCGCCGATGTATCCGTCGAGCATGCGCGGCAAGAAGGTCGAGGGCGTCGTCGTGTTGATCTTCATCGTCGACGCGAACGGCAAGGTCGTCAGCCCGCGCGTCGAATCGTCGACCAACTCGAACTTCGAAGCGCCGGCGCTCGACGCCGTCAAGAAGTGGAAGTTCGAGCCCGGTGTGCGAGCCGGCAAGACCGTCGCCTGCCGCATGCGCATCCCCGTCCGATTCCCCACGAGTTGACTTCATGCTCAGAATCACTCTCTGCGCGATCATTCTTTCCGGCCTCGCGAGCGCGCTCCCGCAGTCCGACGCGGCATCGCTCTGGAACGATCCGGTGTTCCAGAAGCAATTCATCGCGAGCTACGGCATCAACTCGGAGATCGAACCGCGTCTCACGCCCGACGAGCTCAAGCTGCTCGAGAAGGTGCGGCCGCTCATGGCGACCGATCTCCCGCAAGCCGAGTCGATCCTGAAGAAGGCGATCAAGCCTGGGTCCTCGGCGATCCTCGACTTCGACCTGGCGAGCCTGCAAGCGCAGCAGGATCGCCTGAAGGAAGCGCTCGACAACTACAAGCGGGCCGTCGAGAAGTTCCCCTCGTTTCGCCGCGCGTGGCGCAACATGGGCCTCGTCTACGCTCGCGACGGTCAGGACGACGAGTCGATCCGTGCGTTCACGCGCATGATCGAGCTCGGCGGCGGCGACGCGCAGTCCTTCGGACTGCTCGGCGTCGCGTACGCGTCGAAGCAGGACTACCAAGCCGCCGAGGTGTCGTTCCGC
>CAZQHA010000092.1:0-12279 GCA_964592795.1 uncultured Planctomycetaceae bacterium
CGTCGATCACGCGCGGCGCGGCCTTGGGATCGTCCAGGTCGTAGAGCGCGGTCTTGGTCCAGCGCTTGTCGCGGTCGTACTCGGTCGCGAGCACCTCGTTCGGCGATTGCATCCACGAGAGGCCGCGCGCGCGCTGCTTGAGGCGCAGGATCTCGCGCGGCTCGGCGTCGAACGGAGCCGCGAACGACACCCAGCGGTCGCGCCATTCCGCGGGACGCTTGGGATCGCCGCCGTCGAGCGCTTCGGCCCACACGAGCGTGGCGCGCGCGCTGGCTTGCCAGTGCACGTTGCGCGGCTGCGTGCGCACGCCTTCCATCGGGATCGTCTCGCCCATCGGGATCTCGGCGATCGTGCGCTCGTGCTTGCCATCGCGCGACCACAACTCGATCGTCTGCGGGAAGAGATCGGCGGGCAGCACGTACGAGAACGGACGCGCGAGGAACGTGACGAGCAGGTGCTCGCCGTCGGGCGAGCTCGCGATCGACGAGTACATCGCCGGCGGACCGATCGGCGTCGCCTTCCCGGTCGCGACGTCGATGCGCACGATCTGCGACTTCGCGAAGTACGCGAACTGCTCTTCCGAGTGCGGATCGCCGAGCAGGTCCTGATACGTGCGCAGCGGCGTCGACTTGCCGGAGCTCTCCTGGATCGCGGGACCGGGCGGGACGTCGGGACCGCGCGGCGCCTGGCCCGGCTCGGGGACGATCAGCGCGAGCACGTCGTCGCCGTCGGGCAGGAACTCGAACGCGCCGCCCAGCACGCCGTTCAGGTGCTGCGCGATGCGCACGGGCTGCGTGTCGTCGATCGTCGCCGTCCACAGCTCCAGGCCCGTATCGGTCGCGAGCGTGAACGCGAATCGGCGGCTGTTGTGCGACCAGCGGACCGTGCCGACGCGCGCGCCGTCCGGCAACGCGATGCGCTCGGGGCGGCTGGCCGGCGGCGACGCCAGCGCGAGGCCGTGGATGAACACCGTCTGACGTTCGCTGTGGAGCACGGGATCGACGCGGATGCCGGCCAGCCCGATCCACGGACGCATCACGTCTCGGATCGACGGCATCGTCGGACGATCGACGAGCAGCATCGCGCGCGCGTCGGGGCTGAAGTCGACCGACGGCGGATTCGGCGCGTCGAGGATGTCGACGACCGCGCGCGGCGGGAGGCGGTAGCCCGAGTCTTGCGCAGAGATCGGGACCGCGAGGAAGAGCGAAACGGCGAACGCGGCGGTGGTCCGGGGGCAGAGCATGCGCGCCAGCATGGGCGAGCGCGCCGGAAAACGCGAGGGGTGCGCGCCTACTTGGCGATCTCGCCCTGCGCCGCGACCCAGGCGTTCCAACCGCCCTCGAGGTCGGTGAGCTTGTCGAAGCCCGCTTGCTCGAGCAGGGAGCACGCGATCGACGAGCGGTAGCCGCCCAAGCACTGCACCACGAGCGGTCGATCGCGCGGGATCTTCGCGGCGAGCTCGCGCAGCATCGGCAGCGGCTCGTTCTGCGAGCCTCGGATGTGGCCGGCCTCCCACTCGGTCAGCGCGCGCACGTCGACGACGTGCGGCGGCGTCGCGCTCGCGAGCTGGCGCTTGAGCTCGTGCGCGTCGATCCGCGGATGCGACCGCACGATCTCCGGACGCTCGGCGAACGCGGCCGGGCCGCCCGCGAGGTAACCGACGACGCGGTCGAAGCCGATGCGCGCGAGCCGCGTCGCGGATTCGCGCTCGCGCCCGGGCTCGGCGACCAGCACGATCGGCTGGTGCGACGCGAGGAGCTCGCCCGCCCAGCGCGCGTACTGCCCCGAGAGCCCGATGTTCGTGCTCCCCGCCAGGTGCTGCTTCGCGTACTCGGAGGGATCGCGCGTGTCGAGCACGACGGCGCCCGTGTTCGCGAGGCGCAGGAGCTCCGCCAGCGGAACCGGCCGCAAGCTCTTCTCGAGCACCTCCTCGATCGTCGCGCGCGCGCGGCGATTGAAGTCCGCGTCGAACGCGAAGTACGCCGGCGCGGCGCACTGCGCCGACGTCAGCTCGGCGACGAAGCGCTCGCGCGTCATCGGCTGCAGCGCCCAATTCGAGGCCTTCTGCGCGCCCAGCGTCGAGCTGCGCTCCGCGCTCAGGTTCTTGCCGCACGCCGATCCCGCGCCGTGCGCCGGGTAGACGACCGTCTCGTCGGGCAAGAGCAGGATCTTCTCGCGCAGCGTGTCGTACATCGTCGACGCGAGATCCGCCGCGCTCATCCCGACGGACGCGAGCAAGTCCGGGCGGCCGACGTCGCCGACGAAGAGCGTGTCGCCGGTGAACATCGCGGCCGGAGCGCTCGCGCCGTGATCGTAGGCGAGCACCGTGATCGACTCGGGCGTGTGGCCGGGCGTCTCCAGCACGCGCAGCCGCACGCCGCCGAGCCGGATCTCGTCGCCGTCGCGGTGCGCTTCGAAGGCGAACTCGGGCTCCGCGCGCCGGCCCATGTGGATCTTGGCGCCGAGGCGCGCCGCGAGCTCGAGATGTCCGGACACGAAGTCCGCGTGGAAGTGCGTGAGGATGACGTGGCGGATCGAGAGGCCCGCGCGCGCGGCGTCCTCGACGTACTGGTCGACGTCGCGCTGGGGATCGACCACGGCCGCTTCCTTCGTGTCCTCGTCGGCGACGAGGTACGAGGCGTGCGACAAGCAACCGAGGTAGTACTGCTTCAGGATCATCGCGGGCGATCCGACGCTCCGCATGCATGGTAGCGTCGAAGGAGCCGGACCATAGAATGCGCCCGCCGATGGAAGGGGGAAGAGCCGGCTAGTGGCGTCGCGAGAAGCTCTGCCGCGCACGGCGATCCTCGCCGCCCTCCTCGGATTGTGCGCGCTCGCCGCGTATCTGCGTCTCGCGGGCGTCGATCGACTGCTCCCGCACCTGCCCGAGCCGGACACGTTCCTCGTCTTGCAGATGCAATCGCTGCGGCACGACCCGGCGATGATCCCGCACGAGGAGTTCCACGAGCGCTATCCGCTCTTGATCGCGCGGGCGCTGGCGTCGCTCCCGATCGAGCTCGCGTCCGAGCACATCGATCCGTCGGCGCCGCTCGAGGAGCACCTGCGCGCCGCGTCGCAGCCGTACGCCCTGGTGCGCACGCTGAGCGCCGTGATGGGGGTCGTGCTCGTCCCACTCACGTGGCTCCTCGTCCGCCGTTTCCTGGGAGGGTCGGGAGCGCTGTGGGCCGCGTTCTTCGTCGCGACGAGCGCGCTCCACCTCCTCTACTCGCAGCAGGCGCGGCCTCACGTGACGCACGCCACGCTGGCGCTCGCCGCGGTGCTCGCCGCGCTCTGGGCTCACGACCGGCCGACGTGGACGCGTGCGCTCCTCGCCGGCGCGGCCGCGGGGATCTCGCTCGCGTCGCTGCAGAGCGGAGCGTTCACGCTGGCACCGCTCGCGACGGCGCTCTTCCTCTCGCCGATACACCGGGGGGCTCGCCGCCGCGCCGTATGGAAAACGCTCGCTGCGCTCGCGGGGGCACTCGCGATCGGGCTGCCCTTCTATCCCACGCTGCCGACGATCGAGGACGGGCGCATCGTGCTGGCGCAGCGCGGCGGCCACACGATGGACCTGGATCGCTTCAACGGCGAGGGGCTCGTGCGGTCCGTCCGCCTGCTGTGGATGCACGATCCGATCCTGCTCGTCTTGTCGAGCGCCGGCGTCCTCGTGGTGGTCGCCTACGCGCTCCGCCGACGGAGCACGGCGGACGCCTCCGCGCGCGGTGCCGCGGCCGTGGTCGCCGCGTACGCCGTTCCGTACGGGCTCGTGATCGCGTTGCAGTCGACGATCTACGACCGCTTCCTGATCCCGCTCCTCCCGTACATCGCGGGCGCATCCGCGGCGTTGCTCGTGTGGGTGTTCTCTTCCGCCGCGCGGACGCTGCGCGGTCCGCTCGGACAGACGATCGTGCTCGGCGCGTCGACGCTGCTCGTCGCGCTCTTCCCCGCGTTCGTCGCGCTGCACTACGCGCGCGTGGCGCGCGCGCCCGACACGCTCGAGCAAGCCGCGGCGTGGTTCTCGGACGGGTGGCAGGGCGACGCGCTCAACCCCGATCCGAGCAAGTCGCCGATCGCGACCAGCGTGATCCTCCACCTGCCGCTCCTCTACGCGCCGGGAGCGCTCGCGGAGGACAGCGCGGATCCGGGCGGATTGATGGCGCCCTGGCTCGCGTACCAACGATTGATCGCGACGCCCGAGAACGCGCCCGGCCGGTACGACGTGCGCCTCTTCCCGTCCGAGATCGCGCTCGCGACCGGCGCCTCGCACGCCGAAGGCGCGTCGCGCGATTGGCTCGCGTCGATCCGTCCGAAGTACGCCGTGATCGAGCGCACGCCCAAGATGACGTTCATCCCCGCGCTCGCGGAGCTGCGCGAAGCGGTGATCTCGCGCGGCACGCTCGTGTTCCGATCGACCGGCGACGAGCCGAACATCCCGTTCAACGGTCCGATCCACTACCAGGACGCGAAGGACTTCGTGCCGCGCATCCTGCGCGCGCGCGCGTTCGGTCCGGGGATCGAGATCTACCGGCTGGCGTGGTGAGCGCGAAGCTCGCGCTGTTGCCCGCGCTCGCACCGAGGGCTATTCTTCCGCCGTCCCCGTGCCTGTGCCGGTTCCCTCACCGACTGACGTCCTCGCCGGCGCGCCGAAGGTCGTCTGCACGGTTCCGACCTTCAACGAGTCGAAGAACATCCTCGCGCTCGCGCGCGAGCTCCTCGCGCTGGGTCCGGGATTCGAGGTCCTCGTGATCGACGACGACTCGCCCGACGGCACCTGGAGGATCGTCGCCGAGGAAGCGCGCAGCGAGCCGCGGCTCCATCTGCTGCACCGGACGAGCGACAAGGGGCGCGGGCGCTCGGGTCGCGACGGATTCGTGGAGGCGCTGCGCATGGGCGCGCGCGTCGTCATCGAGATGGACGCCGACTTCTCGCACCAGCCGCGCTACATTCCGGCCTTGATCCGCCGGTTGAACAGCGGTCCGCCGAACGTCGGCCTCGTCCTGGGATCGCGCGCCGTCGCGGGCGGGCGCGACGCCGACCGCGGGCTCACGCGGCGCTGCATCACGAAGGCCGCGAACGCCTACATCCGGCTCTTGCTCGGCGTGCGCGTCCGCGACTGCAACTCGGGCTTCCGTTGCTGGAGCCGCGAGACGCTCGAGAGGATCCGCGTCGCAGAGACGTTCTCGCCCGGGCCCGCGATCGTCCAGGAGCTCCTGTTCAAGACCGCGCGCGCGGGCATCGGGATCGCCGAGGTGCCGATCGAGTTCGCCAACCGCCTCCACGGAGAATCGACGCTCACGATGCGCAAGCTGTTCGAGGGCTACACCGCGGTGCTGCGGCTGCGCTGGATGAGCTGGACCGGCCGGATATGAGCTCGCCGCGCGCGCCGCTCCTCGTGGCCGTGTGTCTCTACGTCGCGCTGCGCGCGCTTTTGCTCCATACGGCGTTCGACGACACGGCGCTCACGGCGTACGAGCTCTACCCGATGGGCGCGATGGCGGAGCTCGCGCGCCGCGACGTCGACATCCCGCTGCGCTACTTCTACGACAACGCGGCGGGGCAGATCCTGATGGGGCAGGTCACGCGGCCCTACTTCGCGGTCTTCGGTCCGAGCTACCTCGCGCTCAAGCTCGTGCCGGTGACGCTGGGCTTGCTCACGCTCGTGCTCGTGTTCGCGATCCTGTGCGAGCACTTCGGCAAGGTCGCGGCGGCGCTCGGGGCGGTGTTCTTCGCGCTCGCGCCGACCGCGCTCGTCAAGTACTCCGTGACGAACTCGGGCAACCACTTCGAGAACCTGTTCTTCACGTCGCTCGCGATCTTCGCGTCGTACCGCTTCCACAAGTCCGGCACGCGCGCGTGGCTCGTGGCGTCCGGATTCACCGCGGGTCTGGCGCTGTTCGTGTTCCTCGGCGCTCTGATCCCGATCGGACTGCTCGCGGGGACGCACGTGCTCGTCCGCGGCGCGCGGCGCTCGCTCGCGGATCTTGCGTGGGCCGCCGGCGGGTTCGCTGCCGGCATCGCGCCGCTCGTCGCGGTGAACGCGGCGACGGGAGCACGCGGCCTGGGTTTCCTCGGGAAGAAGTTCGAGGGCGGCGAGACGGGGCACGGCGACACGCTCGGGCGCGCGTTCGACTTCCTCACGGAGCACCTGCCGGCTTCGACCGTGTACGAGCCTTGGCTGGGGATGTCCGCGCGCGTCGCCGGAGCGTGCTTCCTCGTCGCGTTCGTGTTCGCGTACCTGCCGACGCTCGCGCGTGCGGCGCGCGCGGCGTGGACGCTGGCGTCGAGCGCGCTCCGGCCGATCGACGACGCGGAGCTCGCGGAGCGCTTCGAGCGCGCCAAGTCGATCCCGTTCGCCGCGTACCTGCCGCTCGCCGCGCTCGCGTTCGGGCTGTCGAACCTGCGCATCGGCGGTCACGGTCCGCCGGTCGTCTACGCCGGTTACCGCTATTTCCTCCCGCATCTCCTGTTTGCGATCGTGATCATCGCGATCGTCGCGGGCGAGCTGTGGGCGCGCGGGCGCGTCGGACGCAAGGTGAGCGTGCTCCTCGCCTGCGCGGTCACGTTCGCGGGCCTCTTCAACCTCGGTGTCGTCGATTGGAGCTTCGAGCGCACGGGGCTCGGCAGCCGCTACCCCGGCTACAACCTCGCGCAGCTCGGGCGCGGCTTGATCGCGGCGCGCACGGGGCTCACGCACGACGAGATCACCGCGCACATCGATCGACTCCCCGCGCCGATCGATCAGCGCGTCACGACGTCGATCGGATTCAACCTCGCCGCGGTCCAGGTGGGCACGAATCGTCCGCCGCCTCCTCCGGGGACGGACGTGCTCGACGTCGACTTCGAGCTCGAACCGATCCTCGCCGGCTATCCCGAGCGCTTGCACGCGGACCTGGCGCGCGGCGCCGGCGTGACGCTGCGCTTCGTGCTCGCGCAGACCGATCCGGGATTGCGCGCGCTCGAAGCGTCCCTTCCGGACGTCGCGCGCCGTTCGCCGCGCCTCGCGAGCCTCGTCGTCGAGGGCGTCGGCATGGGTACGATCTCGCCCGTGCTCGAGTCGCGCTCGCGCGAGATGCTGCGCGCGAGCGCCGCGCTGCCGGAGCGCGCGGCGCCGGAGCTCTTCACCGATCTCGTGCGCGGCGCGGGCGTCCTGTGCGGCAAGCTCTACGCGCGCGGCATCCGGAGCGAGCGCGCGCCGATCGAGGAGTGCGTCGCCAAGCTCGGCGGCGAGCGCGCGTTCTGGGTCGGCTTCGGATTCGGGTACGCGGAGAGCTTCGACGATGCCCGGCCGACGAGCGGTTTCGTCGAGCTCGTCCCGCTCGAACGGCTCGGCGACGCGTGGCGTGGGTTCGGTGCGGCGCTGCGCCACGTGCAACGCGTCGACTCCGGCTCGGCGATCGCGCGCGAGCTCGCGCCGGCGGATCCCGCGCTCGCCGGTGCGCTCGCCGCGGGCCTGGCGTGGACGAGCTACCCGCTCGCGGACTAGCGGCGAGAATCCAGGATTGTCGAATCGACCCCGGCCGCGGCGGCATTGAGGTCGCGACGAGCGATGCAGCACCCCAGCGCCGAAGACCTGCTCGCGCACGCCGACTGGGTGCGCGCCCTCGCGCGAACTCTCGTTCGCGACCTCGGCGGCGCCGACGACGTGGCGCAAGCGACCTGGCTCGACGCTCTCGAGAAGCCGCCGCTCGACGCGCGCAACCTGCGCGGCTGGCTCGCGCAGGTCGTGCGGAACGCGGCCGGTCAGCGCGCACGCTCCGACGCGCGGCGCGATGCGCGCGAGCGCGCGGTAGCGCGGCCCGAAGCGCTGCCGGACACAGCCGAGCTCGTCGCGCAGGCGGAGCGCCAGCGTGAGGTCGTCGGACACGTCCTCGCGCTCGAGGAGCCGTACCGCACGACGGTGCTCCTGCGCTACTTCCAGGGCCTCGAAGCGCGCGAGATCGCGGAGAGGCAGCAAGTTCCGTTGGCCACGGTCCGCACGCGCCTCGCGCGCGCGCTGGCGCGGCTGCGCGAGCGGCTCGATCGCGAGTACGGGGAGCGCGCGAGCTGGTGCGCCGCGCTCGCGTCGCTGGCGAGCACCCGCGAGGCGTCCACGGCGGCGCTCTCGACGTCCTCGATCTCGATCGGAGGTGTCCTCATGGCGATGGGGTGGAAGGTGGGCTTGGCGGCGCTCGTGGTCGCGGCGGCGTGGTGGGTCTGGGAGACGGATCCGCACGACGCGGAGACGCCGCCGCGGGCCGCGACCGTGTCGTCGAGCGTCGCGCCGGAGACCGTCGCGGAGCCGTCCGTGCCGCCGATCGAAGCGGCGGACCTCGAGGATCGATCGGCGCTTCCCGCAGCCCTCGCGCGCGCGGGCTCCGCTCCGCCGGCCGCCGCCGAGCCGGAGTCGCGGCGCGTCGAGGGACGCGTCGTCGACACGTCCGGACGTCCCGTCGGCGGGCTTCGGATCGTCGCGTTCGCGCGCGCGCCGGACGCCTCCGCGTCGACGGAGCTCGCCGGCACGCGGGTGCTCGCGACCACCGCCGCCGATGGATCGTACGCGCTCGACGTACGGGGTCGGTTCCTCTCGGTCGAGTCGGCGGACGCGGCCTGGATCCTCACGTGCGAGGGCCAGCCGATCGGCGGGTCGGAGCAGCTGCGTGTCGCGGTGCCCGCGGTCGCGATCGAGGGCGTCGTGGTCGACGAGTCCGGCGCGCCGGTGTCGGACGCGAACGTGACAGCGGGGTTCAGCTGTGCCGCGTTGCACGAGTTCCCGTTCGTGCTCTACGGCGTCGAGAGCCAGACTTGGACGGCGATCACGGGAGCCGACGGAACGTTCCGGTTCGCGACGGTCCCCGCGCGATCGGAGATCCACGTCGCGCGCGAGGGATACGAAGCGAGACGAGTCCGCGACGGCGAGCCGTATCTCACGATCGTGCTGCGCCAAGCGCGCCCGCGCGAGAGCGCGTGGATCCGCGGCTTCGTCGTGGACGATCGGGGCGCGCCCGTCGCCGGCGCGGACGTACGCTTCGGCCCGGACGAAGCGACGTCCGACGAGCGCGGGCGGTTCGAGGTCGCGGCCACGAGCTACGACGACGCGACGCCGCTCTCCGCGACGAAGCCCGGCCATCTGGCCGCCGTGGTGGAGCGGTTCGGTCGAACCGTCCGCGAAGAGCCCGAGAGCTTGGAGGGGACCGTGCTCCGCATGGGAGGTGCGCCGCTCGCGATCACGGGTCGCGTCCTCGATGCCGACGGCCGTCCGTGCCGAGGATGGTGGATCGATCTCGCGGACGGAACGCCCGCCGGGACTTCGTCGCTGTCGATCGAGCGCCTGACCGATCGCGGCGCGAGCGCGGGGACGCCTCTTGCGACCGACGACGACGGACGCTTCCGCCTCGGCGGGCTGCAGCGCCGGACGTACCGCGTGCGCGCGTTCGACTCGACGAAGTGCCTGTTCGTCGTCAGCGAGCCCACGGCGGCCGGGACCGAGGAGCTCGAGCTGCGGGTGCCGCGCGACGCGGTGCTCCCCGTGCTGCGCGGCCGCGTCGTGTCGCAGCGCGGCCGACCGATCGCCGGCGCCGTCGTCCGGCTCGCGTTCACCGTTCAATCGATGCCCTCCGGCGGCGATCTGATCGCGAACTGCCGCGAATCGCAGGCGGACGGCGACGGACGGTTCGAGTTCACCGATCTGGCGCGCGAGCACGTCTTCCTGCGCGTGGAAGGGCCTCACGTCGAGAGCTCCGAGAACTTCGCGATCCCCGCGTCGGGCGAGATGGAGCTGCGCGCGAGCGTCCAGTGCCGCTTCCGCGTGGACACGCGGCCCGAAGATCCCGCGGACCGGATCCGCGTGCTGGACGCGCAGGGCCGGGAGCTGCGCCTCACCACGCAGTCGGCGCAGGCGAGCTACCTTCATCCGAGCGTGAAGCGGCGCGACGACGGCTTTCCGGTGTGCGTCGTCGGCGAGGAAGCGGCGATGCTCGTCCTCTACCAGGGCGAGGTCGAGCTCCGCCGCATCCCGATCGATCTGCAGCCGAACGAGCTGCAGATCGTGACGCCCTGAGGACGAACTACGCGCGGCGTGCGACGAGGCGCAGCCGCGCGCCGGGCAGGAATCCGACCCGCATCAGCGAGTCCATCGTGCGGAACGCCGCGCGCAAGATGCGCGTGCGCACGTTCGGGCGCGCCACCTTGAAGATGTGCGCGGGGAACGGGACCGAGCCCTGCACGCTCTCGACGGAGTAGCCCGCGCTCTCGACGAGGCGCACGAGCGCGCGCTCGTCGAACTCGAGGATGTGGTAGGGCGGACCGCCGTCGTGATCGGGATCGAGCTTCAGGATGCGCAGGAGCTGCGCTCCGAGGAACCGGTGCGGCAGGAGCCGCCCCGCCGCGAGCATCGCGCGGAAGTAGATCGAGTTCACGTACGACGGAACGATGACGACGATCCGTCCGCCGGGCCGCAGCAGCCGGTGGAGCTCTTTCAAGACGCCGCGCGGGTCGGTCGTGTGCTCGAGCACGTTGTCGGCGTACGCGACGTCGAAGCTCCCGGGCGCGTACGGAGCCTGCGCGAGATCGCCCTCGAAGACGTCCAGGCCGAGCTTTTCGCGCGCGTACGCGGCCGCGGGCGGCGAGAGCTCGACTCCGCGGACGCGAAAGCCCGCGCGGCGCGCGCCTTCGAGGAAGAAACCGCCGGCGGCGCCGAGCTCGAAGAGGTCTCCGGTGCCCCCGATCTCGCGGGCCAGGTCGCGCGCGGTGCGCTCGTACTGCGCGACGAGCTCGTCCCGCCGGTCGAAGTAGTTCTCGGTCTCGACGCCCAGGTTGTAGCCCTCGGTGTAGTAGCTCTCGTCGGCGTACATCGACGCGAGCGTCGGACCGTCGGGGCGCGGATCGACGTACGTCATGCCGCACGCGCAGCGCACGAGATGGAAGCGCACGTCGTGCAGCCGGTACATGTTCGACTTGTAGACGCGCGCGGAGCTCTTCCCGCAGATCGGGCACGCCACGCGCTCGGTGCGCACCGCGAGCGCTCTTCCCGCCGTTCCCGTCATCCCCATGGTCGTCGCGCGGATCGTATCACGCGCGAGCGCTCGACTCGCCGCGCGCGTTCACGTCCGCGCGGGCGAGAAGATCCACCGCGCGATCGCGCGCTCGAGCGCGGCCATCTCGATCGGCTTCGACAGGTAGTCGTCCATGCCCGCTTCGACGCACCGTTGGCGATCGCCGCTCATCGCGTTCGCCGTCAGCGCCAGGATCGGCACGCGGCGGCCGCTCCCGGACTCCAGGCGCCGCAGCTCCCGCGTGGCTTCGAGCCCGTCGAGCTCGGGCATGTGGCAATCCATGAGGATCAAGGCGTACTCGCGGCGTGACGCGGCCCGCACGGCTTCGCGTCCGTCGATGGCGATGTCGACGGCGCAGCCGAGGCTTTCGAGCATGCGGATCGCGACGCGACGATTGACGGCGTTGTCCTCGGCGAGCAGCACCTCGGGCCGGGTCGCCGAGTCGTCCGCCTTGCGCGGCGCGCTCCGCGGCGAGGACCGCGACACTTCGCAGCCCGTCGCGCGCTCGACGGGCAGGCGGAACCAGAACGTGCTCCCGACGCCGCACGTGCTCTCGACGCCGATCTCGCCGCCCATCAGCTCGACCAGTCGCTTGCAGATCGAGAGGCCCAGGCCGGTGCCGCCGAACTTCCGCGTCGTCGATCCGTCCGCTTGGGAGAAGGACTGAAAGAGCCGGCTCCGCGCCTCGCGCGGGATCCCGATGCCGGTGTCGGTCACGGCGAAGCGGAGCCATTCGGCGCCGTCTCCGCGCTCCACCGTGACGTGGACGCGGACCGTGCCGCGCTCCGAGAACTTGATCGCGTTGCCGACGAGGTTCGTGAGCACTTGTCGCAGCCGCGTGGGATCGCCGGTGACGCAGCCCGGGACGTCGGGCTCGATGTGCTGCGTGATCTCGAGATCTTTCTGCTGCGCCTGCTCGGCGAGCAGGTCGAGGACCTCTTTCACGGGCACGCGCGGATCGACCGAGATGCGCTCGATGTGCATCCGGCCGGCCTCGATCTTGGAGAAGTCGAGGATGTCGTTCAGGATCGCGAGCAGCGTGTCCGCGGAGGTGCGGATCGTCTGCGCGAACTCGCGCTGATCGGCGTCGAGCTCCGTGCGCAGGAGCAGCTCCGTCATGCCGATCACTCCGTTCATCGGCGTGCGGATCTCGTGGCTCATGTTCGCCAGGAACTCGCTCTTGATCCGCGCCGCCTCGAGTGCGGCGTCACGCACCCTGACCAGGTCGTCGACGCGATCGGTGACCATC
>CAZQHA010000093.1:0-12218 GCA_964592795.1 uncultured Planctomycetaceae bacterium
GGCCCGCGCGCGGCGCGACGGCGTGCGCCCGCAGGACTCCGGCGGCGAGCTCGTGCTCCACGCGCCGGCCGCGCTGCGCGGAGCCGTCGTCGATGCGCGCGGTGCACCGCTGCGCGTGTTCGACGTCGAAGCCGTGCGTGTCGTCGACGGGGCGCTGGGCCGCACGGGCCTGACGCGCATCCGCAAGAGCTTCGATCACGCGAACGGCGAGTTCGCGCTCGCCGAGCTGGAGCCGGGCGCGTGGATCGTCGACGCGATCGCGACCGGTCTCGTGTGCCGGAGCGCGCAGCGCGTCGAGATGCCGAGCGCGGCGCCGATCACGCTGATGCTCGAGCCCGCCGCGACGCTCGCCGGCCGCGTGCTCGGCCCCGACGGACGCGCGTTCGCGGGCGCGATCGTCCAGCTCGTCGGCGACAGCGGTGAGGCGCTCGGCGAGTTGACACCGGGCCCCGTGCCGCCGAGCGCGCGCAGCGAGAGCCACGGACGCTTCCGGCTGACGGGCGTCCGTGCCGGTGCGCACCGCATCGTCGCTTCACCTT
Organism: uncultured Planctomycetaceae bacterium; assembly: GCA_964592795.1. GTDB lineage: Bacteria > Planctomycetota > UBA1135 > UBA1135 > JANLUN01. The sequence goes on from CAZQHA010000093.1 coordinate 540, forward strand.
CGAATGCGCGCACGGCGCTCGAAAGCCTTCCGTTCGAGGTCGTCGTCGCGAGCGGCGAGACGCGCGCGGAGATCGAGCTGCGACTCCGCAGCGGCGGTCGATTGACCGGCGAGGTCTACGACGATCGCGGCCGTCCCGCGCCCGGAGACATGGTGCACCTGACGCACGAGTCCGGTGCGACGCGATTCGGTCCCGCGGGCGACAACGGACGCTTCGCGTTCGAGCACCTCGAGCCCGGATCGTGGACGGTCGTGGCGATGGACATGTCGGCGGCGGGATCACGGCCGCCAGGCACGGGCGACATGGACGCGGTGTACAGCACGCTGCGCATGACGACCGCGGAGCTCGTCGAGGGCGAGAGCGCGCACGTCGTGCTCGGGCTCGCCGACGGAGCGCCGGTGCAGGTCACCGGCACGATCACACAGGGCGGGCGGCCGCGCGCCGGCGGCTGGATCTCGTTCTTTCCGAGCGCGGGCGGCGACGTGCAGCGCTTCAAGCTCGCGGCCGTCGACAAGGATGGGCGTTACGACGTGACGCTCGCCGGCGGCGGCGCGTACACGGTGAGCGTCCAGCAGATCCCGGACGACGACGACAGCACGATCGACTACCAGCGCGACATTCCCACGGTCGCGAGCCATCGGCTCGACTTCGCGCTGCCGTCCGCGCGCATGGGCGGACGCGTGCTCGACCCCCGCGGGAAGCCGGCGGCGGGCGCGCGCGTCACGCTGTTCTCCGACGGTGCGTCGCACGCCGGCGAGTACAGCCAAGGGCACTACGCCGAGCTCGTCACCGACGACCGCGGGCGGTTCGACGTGCCCGCGCTGCGCGGCGGAAAGTACAGCCTCCAGGTCGGAGGACCGTCGGACGGCGAGTGCTTCGCGCGCGTCGTGCTCGAGGAGATCGTGCTCGCCGAGGATGCGACGCGCGACGATCTGGTCGTGCGGTTGCCCGAGCCCGGCGCGATCTCCGTACGCGTGCGCGACGCGGACGGCGAGCCGGTCGAGGGCGTCGCGATCTTCGTGCGCGATGCGCAGGGGACGTGCATCGATCCGCTGTCGGCCGCGGCGACCGACGGCCGCGGTCGCGGGCAGTACGAGTGCATCGCTCCGGGAACGTACACGGTGCAGGTGCGCGGCGGCCGGCTCGCGAGCGTGGAGAGCGCGCCCGTACGCGTCACCGCCGGCGGCGAAGCGACCCTCGAGCTGCAGGCTATCGCCGCGACGCAACTCCTCGTCGAGCTCTTCGACGAGACGGGACGCCCCGTCCACGGCTGGGTCTCCGTGTTCGACGCGTCGAACCACGAGGTCGGCGGACAGTACGCGGCGGACGAGGTCGAGGCGCTCTACTTCGCCGGCGCGTTCTCGCCCTGCGCGCCGGTGCTCGGACCGCTCGCGCCGGGGCGGTATCGCGTCGAGGCGACGGCTCCCGGAGGTCTCCAGGCGACGCGCGAGCTCGAGCTCGCCGGCGAGCCGAACGCGGCCGTCGCGTTGACGCTCTCGCGCTGATCCGCGAGAACATGGCGGATGTTCGCCCTCCCGCTCGCCTGCGCGCTCGCCGCGCCGGCGCAGGAACCGATCGACCCGCTGGGCGAGACGATCGTCGTCGCGCCGCGCTCCGAATCGATCGTGCCGCCGTCGCAGGCGATGGCCCTCGAGATCACGGGCGAGGAGATCCGTCGCGCGGACGAACGGTCGCTGCCGCGCGCGCTGGCGCGCACCGCGAACCTGTGGGTGCAGGAGACGAACCTCGGCGGCGGCTCGCCGCAGATCAACGGGCTGATCGGCAACCGCATCCTCTTGGTCGTCGACGGCGTCCGGCTCAACGACTCGACGACGCGCAACGCGCACCAGACGCTCAACTCGATCGACCCGGCCGTCGTCGATCGCGTCGAGGTGATCCGCGGTCCGTCGTCCGTCCTGTACGGCTCGGACGCGATGGGCGGCGCGATCCTGATCTGGACGAAGCACCGGCGGCCGACGGGTGAGGGCGCACCCGCGGAGGCGGGCGCGATGCGCGCCGTGCTCGACCTCTACTATCAAAGTGCGACGAGCGGCGGCCGCGGCTCGCTCGAGATGTCCGGCGCGAACGAGGATCACGGCGTGCTCGCGATCGGCACGCTGCAGGACTGGAAGGACCTCGAGGCCGGCGACGACGAGCTGCAGGAGCTCACCGGCTACCACGGGAACGGGTTCTTCGGGTCGTACGGCTACGCGATCGACTCGCACCGAGAGCTCCGCGCGTCCGCGCTGATCGATCGCGAGTTCGACGTGCCGCGCACGGACCGTCTCGTGACGGGGTTCGGACAGACGCAGCCGTCGAACTCGCTGTGGCACTACCGGCTGCAGGATCGGAGCATCTACCAGATCACGTACGACGACGCGGAGGAGGGCGCGCTCGCGGATCACATGCAGGTGCGCCTTGCGTACCGCCGGTACGACGAAGTGCGCGAGATCCAGCGCCTCAACGCGACCACGGTGACCGACGAGCAAGACGTCGTCGAGACCGCGGCGCTCGGCGCGGACTGGAAGTCGCCGGTCGGAGAGGACCACTTCCTCACGTGGGGCGTCGACTTGTCGAACGACTGGGTCGATTCCGAGCGCGACGACACCGACGTGAACACCGGCGTGACGACGCCCGCCGAGCCGGCGTTCGCGGAAGACTCGCGCTACACCTCCGCGGGCGTGTTCGTGCAGGACGAGATCACGGCCTGGGAAAAGGTCGCGGTGGTCGCCGGCGTGCGCTACTCGTACTTCGACTTCGCGTTCGAGAACTTCGCGGCGAACGGCCGCGGCGAGGAGGACGGCAACTTCGGCGCGTTGACCGGCAGCCTCCGCGTGTCGGGCGACGTCGGCGATCGCACGCGGCTCACCGGTACCGTGTCGCAGGGCTTCCGCGCTCCGAATCTCGAGGACCTCGCGAACAACGGCTCGTTCGCCGGCGGCGACGAGGTCGCGAATCCCGACCTCGATCCGGAGAGCAACGTGACGGTGCACGCCGCGCTCGACCTGATGCGCGATCGCTGGAGCGGATCACTCGGCGTCTACTACACCTGGATCGACGATCTGATCGGCCGGCGGCTCGTCGACGAAGGCGATCCGGGGACGCTCGGCGACGAGACGTACCTGCGCAGCAACGTCGGCGAAGGCGAGATCTTCGGCATCGACGCGTTCTACAGGCAGGTGCTGGGACCGCTGGGTTCGCCGTGGTCGCTCGATCTCGCCGCGAGCTACGCGTACGGACGTCAATACGACGACACGATCGACGCGTCGACGGGCACCGCGCCGTACGACGACGTGCCGTTCCGGCGCATCCCGCCGCTGCACGGCACCGTCGGCGTGCGTTGGGACGAGCCCGCGGAGCGACGCGTCGTCGATTGGGGCGAGCTCGCGCTGGTGTGGGCCGCGACGCAGGACGAGCTGAACCCCGAGGACGAAGCCGATCCGCGCATCGATCCCGATGGAACCGAAGGCTGGGCCGTGGTCAACCTCGACGTCGGCGGCCCGCTCGGCAAGTCCGCCGGCGCGCGGCCGAGCGGCGCGACGTGGACGCTCGGCGTGCACAACCTCTTCGACGAGAACTACCGCGTGCACGGCTCCGGCATCGACGGGCCGGGCATCAGCCTCGTCGCGGGACTGCGGCTCTCCTTCTGACGACTACCAGTCGATCCGGTAGCCGTTCGTGAAGTTCGTCGTGCTCGGATTGCAGAAGCCGGCCGCGGCGTTCCGGTAGAAGAGCTGGTAGTACGCCGCCTGACCCGGCGGCTGCAGCGTCACGGCGGACACGGGATTCGTCTGCACGTTGTTCGGATACGTCCAGCTGCCGAACGGCGCCCCGTTCGTGCTCGCGAAGTGCCCGCCGAATCGGATGAGCTGCCCGTCGACGCAGCGCAATCCGTCGCCGCCCGCCACGCCGCTCGGATCCGACGCGTCGCCCTTCAGCATCAGCGCGAAGCCGACGTAGTTCGACGCGATGTCGGCGCGGAACGCGACCGTGTCGGGATTCGTCGCCCCGCTCGCGTAGAGGCGCGCGCCCGCGAGGTTGAACGAGTTCGCGCAGCCCGCGCCGTGGTCGCCGCTGGGATTCGGCACGATGTCCGGCGCCGCGCAAGGACACGGCGTCGCCATCGACCCGTCGCCCGTGCAGAACACGGCGCCGGTGCAAGCGGGGTACATGAACACGGACTGCGTCGTCGAGAGACAGTGCGCGTCGGTGACCGTCAGCTGGAACTCGTAGAAGTACGTGTGGCCGTCGCAGCCGACGGGGACGATCTGCACGCTCGTGCTGCAGCTCGTGTCGACCGGCTCGGGGTGCGAGTGCGTGTCGTGGTGGAGGAGGACCTGCCACGCGCAGGAGAGCTCGCCGCTCGTGTGCTCGGCGTCGGACACGTTCGCGGTCAGCGGAACGGTGAGCAGCGGGCCGAGCGCGTACTGCGTCCCGTCGACCGGGCTCGTGATCTGTACCACCGGCGGCGTGTTGTTGAGCGAGACCTCGATCTCGGCGGTGTCCGTCGCGTTCAAGTCGTCGGTGACCGTCAGCGTCACGGTGCGGCAGATCGGCACGTCGAGCCCGCTCGTCGCCTTCGCGATCACGCGCAGCTCGCCAATACTGATGAAGTCCGCGCTGCCCCCCGGCGCGCCGCGGATCCGGATGTGCGTCGCGGTGACGGGCGTGAACCCGAGCTTGAACGTCTCGAACGACACGCCGTTGTTGCCGGGATAGCCGGGCACGCTCGAGGGGTGCGTCACCGGCGTCCAATTGACGCCGTCGTTGCTCGTGTCGATCACGAGCGTGTCGAACCAGCCGCCGTCCCCGAAGTGCTTGCCTTCTTGGAACACGAGGCCGACGAACTCGCGCGGCGCGGGGAACGAGTAGCCCACCCAGTCGAGGTTGCCCTGCTCGCCGCCGTGGAACGTGTCGTACTGCCGTGAGCTGTCCTGGTTGCCGACCGGCGGGTAGTCGCCGTCGCGCATGATCTCGGGATTCCAGTTCCCGCCGCCGGTCGGGTTGGGCGGGACGAGCGAGAAGATGCGCGCGACGAACGTGCCCTGCGCGGTGATGTCCTCGGTCACGTCGAAGACGTGCGACGGATTCATCGCCGAGCTCGACGTCCCGTCGCCGAAGTCCCAGGCGTACGTCAACGGTCCCTGCTCGGGATCGAACGAGCTGCTGCCGGTGAACTGCACCGCGAACGGCGCCGCGCCGAAGGTGATGTCCGCGCTCGCGACCGCGACCGGAGGCAGGTTGTCGCCGTCGATGATGCGTCGCACGCTCGACGCGCCGCCGGGGTTGAAGTCGATGTAGTACAGGCCGCCGCCGGCCGGATCGCCGCGGATCGCGGTCGGGTCACCGGCTTCGCCGTCGAGTGCGAAGGTCTTCACGAGCGTCGGGGAACCCGCGCCGTCGAACACGACGTTGTGGATCCAGCCGTTGACGTAGTCGGCCATGAACAGCGTGTTCGCGTACTCCGCCGGCAGATCGCCGCCGGCGTACCATCCGCCGCCGATCGCGCAGGAGCCGCCGAACTGGAAGCCGGCGATCGGCGAGCCCGGCGCGCCGATGTTGATCGTCGCGGCGTTCTGGCCGCTGTAGATCTTCGTGCGCGCGGGGCCGGAGCCGTGTCCCCAGTCCATCACCGGACGCACGTGCTCGAAGCGCGGGAGGCTCGCGGGGATCTGCACGCTCCCGTTGCACGGATTCGGCCACGACGGCGCGGCGAGCGTGTCCTGCACGAGCAGATTGCGGAACGTGAAGAACTGCTGAGTGCACCCGGAGACGCCGAAGAGCGGGTTCGGCGCGTCGCGGTTCTGCGTGCCCGCGCTCGCGTAGCTCCCCTGCGTCGTCATCCCTTCGTAGATCGGCCAACCGAAGTTCTGCGCCGGGCCGTCGCACAGGTTGAGCTCTTCCCACGAGCCCCAGCCGACGTCGCCGATGATCAGCGTGCCCGGATCTCCGGTCGCGGGGTTCGCGCTGCCCGTGCTCGGCATGAGCTCCATGCGGAACGGATTGCGGAGGCCCATCGCCCACACGCGCGAGCGCGGCGCGCGCGGGAACGCCGGATCGAAGAACGGGTTGCTCGCGACGCCGTCTCCGGTCGCGGGATCGATGCGCACGACCTTCCCGCTCAAGCAGTCGACGAGCTGCGAGCGGAAGGCGCCGACGTCTTCCTTCAGCGTGATGATCCCGTCGGCGAGCGCCGTGTTGCTGCTGCCGCCGGTGGGTCCCCCGGTGTCGGTCGTGTTGAAGCTCGCTCCGTCACCGCACGACGCGAGCAGCGTTCCGTCCTCGCCGAACACGAGCGAGCCGACGCCGTGCGACTGATGGCAGATCGGGAAGCCGGTCGACATCGACTCGCCGATCAGGACGGTGCGCGAGGCGAGGTCGACGGTCCGGAATCCGTCGGCCGGATTGCACGTGTAGCGCGTGATGCGCCCGATCGTGTCGTGGAAGTCCTGGTTCGTGTTCGGGTTGTAGCTCCCCGTGCCAAACCAGCGCAGGTGGTGGTAGTCGACGACGTAGAGGAGGTAGATGTGCCCGTTGGAGTAGAAGTCGGGGTCGACGGCGAACCCAAGGAGACCGTAGTCGCTCCAGTTCCCGACTTCCTGCGAGAGGTCGATCAGCGGCGCGGCCGCCTTGACGCCGTTCTCGACGTTCCACACGCGACCGGCCTTCTCCCACACGAACATCCGGCCGTCGGACGCGAACGCGATCCCGACCGGCTGATTCCAGTTGCTGCCGACGGGAAACGTCGTGAAGTTCGGCGGCCAGGGAGCGGCGTGAGCGGCGGCGGCCGCGAAAAAGATTCCCAGCGTGGTGCGAGCAGCGCGCGCGAGCCGTCGGTACATCGAATGTCTCCCCGGTGCGAACCGATTCGACGCGCAAGCGTACCCCAGAATCGGAGCACCGATAGAGAAGCGGACGTCATGAGACAAGCCTTGCTGCAGACGATGGCGCTCGTCGGGCTGTTCCTCGCCGGGCGGTTTCTCTTCCTGGCGCTCGCGTCCGACGAGACGCGCGTCCGCTGGGTGATCGAGCGCATGGCGAAAGGCTTCAACGACACGCGCGCGAGCCCGTGCCTCGACGGGTTCGCGCTCGAGTACGTCGACACGACGTCTGGTGCGGACCGGCAGACGATGCACCGCGCGCTCGCGTACCTCTTCTTCACGAAGAAGGACGAGACGACGAAGAAGTTCCTCTACGAGGTCGAGATGCCGGAGGACGAGCTGAAGATCTCGGTCCAGGACGGCGACGCTCCCACCGCGACGGCGGAAGGCGTCGCGCGCTTCTTCGAGGTGCGCGGCGAGGAGAAGAAGCTCGCGTGGGAGGTGCGCTTCCGCGGCGAGCTCGCCGAAGGCGAGGACGACTGGGAGTTCGTGCGCACGACGCACGAGACCGTGTCGGGGGAGAGACCCAGGTGATCGCGCCGAGAGAGGCTGAAGGTCGGCGTGGTAGAGTGCTGCCGTGAAGCCCTGGATCGCCCGCGTCCTCGTGTGCCTCGGGACGATCGTCGCGCTCGACCAGTTCGTCCAATACGCGTTGATCCGCGATGGTCACCTGTTCGGACGCAGCATCGCGCCGTACGACCCGCCGATCTGGTCACCGATGCAAGAGCAATCGCTGGCCCACATCCGGTCGCATGTCGCGACAGACGAGCCGCCGCTCTCGGCCTTCGAATTCGACTCGCAGTTCGGCTGGTGCCCGAAGCCAGGGCAGCGATCCCTGCTCTATCAGTACGACTGGGCGGGATGCCGCATCGGCAACGAGCCGCTTTCGAGGATGAGCACCGAGGGGCGTCGCCGGATCACGACGATTGGTTGCTCGTTCACCTTGGGGACGGAAGTCGCGGGGAGAGACACGTGGGAGGCCCAGCTCGAGCGACTCTCGCCCGACCTTGAGATCGCGAACCTCGGTGTCGCCGGATTCGGGATCGATCAAGCACTGCTGCGCTTCCGGCGCGATGGCGTGCCGCTCCAGCCTGACGAAGTGTGGCTCGGCGTTCAGCCCGGTGCGTTATCGCGCATCGTCACCACGTACCTACCCGCGCTCAATCGCTGGGGGTGGTCCGTCGCGTTCAAACCACGCTTCGAGTTGGGGGAGGGGGACGAGCTGCGGCTCGTGCCATTGCCCGTGCGGACGCTGGAAGACGTCGCACGACTCCTGTCCTCGCAAGCAGACTTCGTCGCCGCGGTCGGAGGCTCGGACCGTTGGGTCGCGAACAACCTGACGGCCTACGCGCCGTTCGGCTCATCGTGGATGCATCGCTCGTCGCTAGCTCGTGTCGTCTTGACGTGGCTCGAGCGACGAGGACGCGATGCGTGGAAAGAGCTCCGCGATCCGGACAGTGAGTTGTTCCGACTCACCTATCAGATCTGCCGCGCGACGCGCGCTGAAGCGAGTCGTGCGGACGCACGCCTACGCGTGCTGATTCTCCCGAACCCCATCGACCTCCGGCTGGGCGACGAGCGAGGGAATGACTACTGGGAACCGTGGGTCGACGCGCTCCGGGCCAACGATTTCGAAGTGTTCGACCTCTCCGCCGCGCTGCGCGCGGCAGGCGGCGCACAAAATCCCAACCTCTGGGCGCCGGAAGCCCACTACACGACCGAGGGAAACCGAGTCGTTGCGGCGGCGCTCGACGAGTACCTCTCGAACTTGTAACGCGCTGACGTCGCGCGGAGTCGCGAACCGCCTGTTGATCACGACTGCGTCCACGCGTGCTCGACCTCTGCGGTCGCGGCTCACGAAGCCTCACCTTTGTCGATACGCGCACCAAGCACGCGATCGAAGTCGGGAGGCAATCCGGGTAGGGATGCCTTGAGACGAGTCGTGCAGCGGGCTCAGCGCCGAATCTGCTTGAGGCGCTTCTCGAGCTCGGCGATCACGAAGCTCGTGTCGACGAACCGCTCGGGCGTCGCGAACCCCTTCGGCGCGCCGCGCCCGCTCGCGATGTGGTGCGCGACGATCGTGATGCCCCAGCACGTCGTCAGCTCCATCGCGGCGAACTTCGTCTTCTTGTCGGCGGCGACGTCGAGGCGGTACTCGAACCCGCGCCGCAGTCCCTTCGCGGTCTGGGTCGCGCGCACCGACAGGATGAGCTTGTCGCGATCCTTCGCCGGGTCGTACCGCAGCACCGGATCGTTCGCGAGCCAGTCCGCGAGCTCCTTGTCGCGCTCGCCGTCGCCGCGCAGGTACCCGATCGACTTCCAGCCGCGCGCGAGTCCCCAGTGCCCGTTGTAGCGGACCGTCATGTAGTCGTAGTGGCGCACGCCGCACTCCGCGAGGTACTCGACGACCTGCGGTGAATTGTTCGACGTCGGCGAGCTCTCGTGCTCGGAATCGAAGGGCTCGGTGACGCCGAGCGCTTCGACGGCCTCGAGCTTGCCCTTGCGGATCACCGGCACCTCGCCGCTGTACTCGCTGATCAATCCCCACGGGCTGAACACGAGCTTGTACTGGAGCGGATTCGTCTCCGCGTCGGGTCGCACGAGCGGCAGCCCGCCGCAGCGCACGCGCACCGTGTCGGCGCCGTGAACGCGCGCGCAGTGCACCGCCAGGATGTTCGAGAGGCCCGGCGACACGCCGCAATCGGGCACGACGGCCGTCGCGCGCTTGGCCGCGAGCTTCTCCTGCGCCGCGACGGTCGCGGGGTTGCCGCCGAGGTCGCAGAAGGGGACCTGCGCTTCGAGCGCCATCTCGGTCAGCGCGACGTTGGCTTGGTACGGAGCGCAGCTGAGCACGCAGTCGGTGTCCGCGAGCTCCTTCACGCCGGCGGTCCGCGCGAAGCGCAGCGACTCCGCGCGCTTCCCGAGCAGGCGGGTGAGGCGGGCGCTCGCTTCCTTGCCGCGCGCCGCGTCCGGCTCGACCACGAGGACGCGCTGCGCGTCGCAGTTGACGACGAGGTCGTGCACGGCCGCCGTTCCCTGACGTCCGGCGCCGAACACGACGTATGCGAATCCTTCCACGCGAGCTCCTCCTTGTGTCTGGTTCGCGAAGTCTAGGGATGCCCGCCCGCGCGTCAATCGGCGCGCGCTTCAGTCGCGCGCCCGCGCGGTTCGATCCAAAAGGGCGCATTCGGGCGATGCTCGCTTCCCCAGGCATGCCCCATAATCCCCGCACATGATCGCTCGTTCGCCACGCGTCGCGGCATCGATCGCTTCGATCTGCCTCGTCGTCGGTCTCAGCGCCGCGACCCTCGAACGGCCGAGCAAAGCCCCCGCATCGACGTCGGCGATCGGCGCGCGCTGCCTGTCCTGCCACGAGAGCATCGTGCGCTCGTACCGCGAGACCGGGATGGCGCGCTCGCTCGAGCCGATCCGGCCCGGCGAGCTCAAAGGGCTCGCGCCGGTCGCCGACGGGAGCACGGGGTTCTCCTATCACTTCGTCGAGGACGGCAAGACCGCGCGCATCGTCGAATCGTGGAACGATCCGAAGTCGCCCGCGACGTCGACCCCGGTGTTCCAGGCGTCGGCCGATCTCGCGTTCGCGATCGGCGCCGGCTACCTGGATCGCTCGTACGTCTCGGCGCACGGCGAGCTGATGTCCTTCGCGCCGCTCGAAGTCGTCTCGGCGCACGGCGACACGCCGCGTCATGCGGCGCTGGCTCCCGGGCACGAGATCGCGCCGGGCACGCGGTTCTCGACGCCGATCACCGAGGAGTGCCTCGGCTGCCACACCGATCGTTTGCCGCCGCGCGACTACCCGCTCAACCTGCGTCCGCGCCGCGACGTCTGGCAGCCGACCGGCATCTCGTGCGCGGCGTGCCACGGCGAGGTCGACGCGCACGCGGCCTGGCGCGAGAAGGAGCTCGCCGGCAAGAAGCCCGAAGGGGCCGATCCGATCGTCGGCGTGAACTTCGCCGATCCGATCGAGAGCGTGTCGGTGTGCGCGCGCTGCCACCTGCAAGGCGACGCGCGGATCGCGCTGAAGGCCGGCGAGCGCGGGATCGCGCCCCTCGGCGGCGACCTGCTCGAGAGCCGCGCGATCTTCGTCGCGAAGTTCCCGCAGAACGACGTCGGCTTCGTGAGCCACGTCCAGCAGATGGTGAAGTCGCGCTGCTTCACGGCGTCGCTCGAGTCCGAGAGCGCGATGACGTGCGTCACTTGCCACGATCCGCACCGCTCGAGCTTCGCCGCCGACGAGGAGCAGGCCGTGCGCGCGGGTTGTCTCCAGTGCCATCCGGCCGGTGAGCAACCTTCATCCGACGGCGCGCACGGGCTCTCGAAGCCGTGCTCGCAGCCGATCGCGGAGCGCGCGGGACAGGACTGCGCGCAATGCCACATGCCGGAGACCGAGGTGTTCGACGTCGCCGGCGTGAAGATCCACGACCACTTCATCCAGCGCACGCTCCCGAAGCGCGGCGTGAAGACGCCGCTGCGCGTCAAGGAGAACCAAGACGGCAAGCTCGCGCTGTTCCAATGGCCGGGCAAGAGCGCGCCGGCGTTCGCCGACGATCCGGGCCTGTGGATGATGGCGCTGATGGCCGCCGGACGGCCGGAGCTTGCGCGCACGTACGCCGAGCGCGAGCCCGGTCCGGTCGCGAGCGCGCTGCCGATGTACCACCACCTGCGCGGCTCGCTCTTCGAGCGCTTCTCGAAGCTCGAGGAAGCGCGTGCGTCGTACGGCCGCGCGCTCGATCTCGACCCGGCGCAATCCGAGACCGAGGTGAACCTCGGCCTCGTGCTC